>CAMAKT010000017.1 GCA_945836135.1 uncultured Clostridia bacterium
AGCGTCCGTTTATGAGCAAAGTTAGCTGCGAAGCAGCGAGAAAGCACCGTGAGGTGCGGCTTTGCGAATGGCGCAGCTGAACTGTTACATATTTTGCGGCTTTGCACAGCAGAATGAGGTATATATGAATCAGATAGATGAAAAGAAGAATATGAGTAAATGGAAGCGCTTTTTCTCCTATTATAAGCCGTATCTTGGATTGTTTTTTGCCGATATGTTCTTTGCGGTGCTGGGAGCAGCGGTTACCCTTGTTATTCCTCTTATTATTAAATACATTACGGGAACAGTTATATATTATGAACCGGACTTTGCACTGAATGTCATTCTTAAGCTGGCAGCGCTGATGCTTGGGCTGGTTCTCTTGGAGGCCTTCTGCAATTTCTTTATTGCATATCAGGGGCATATTATGGGAGCTAAGATGGAGTACGATATGCGAAATGAGATATTTGCCCATTATCAGCGCCTTTCCTTCAGCTTCTATGATGACCGCAAGGTCGGACAGCTTATGAGCAGAATTACCAATGATTTGTTTGAAATCAGTGAGCTGTTCCATCATGGACCGGAGGACTTGGTGATATCAATTATTAAGTTTATCGGCTCCTTCGTGATACTGGCATCTATTAATATATGGCTGGCGCTTGTGGCATTTGCCATACTTCCTTTTATGTTTATATATGCTTTTTATTTTAACAAAAAGATGAAGGCGGCATTCAAGCAGAACAGGGCGAGAATTGCCGATATCAATGCCACCATAGAAGATAATCTTTCCGGTATAAGAGTTGTGAAGTCCTTTGCAAACGAGGATGCCGAGATGGAGAAATTCATGGAGGGCAACAGCCGTTTTGTGGACAGCAAGCGGAACAGCTATCTGTACATGGGCGGTTTCCATTCGGGCTTGGGTGCGTTTATTACCCTTATTAATATAATTGTTATTGTGGCAGGTGCGGTATTTATAACCAAGGGAGTGGTGGATGTAACAATACTTATCACATTCCTGCTGTATGTCAACAATTTTACCGAGCCGGTGAAGAAGCTTATTAACTTTACGGAGACCTTCCAGAACGGAATATCAGGCTATGAGAGATTCCTTGAAGTGCTTGCAATCGAGCCGGACATCCAGGACAGGGAGAACGCTATTGAAAAAAATGATTTTAAGGGAAATGTAAGCTTCAAGGATGTATCCTTTAAGTACAACGGAACCGATTCGGATGTACTGGCTCATGTGAGCCTTGATGTGAAGGCCGGGGAGTATGTGGCACTGGTGGGCTCCTCAGGAGCGGGTAAAACCACCCTGTGCAGTCTTATACCGAGGTTCTATGATGTGACGGAGGGCAGCATTACCATTGATGATGTGGATATTAGGGATATTAAGCTTAAGAATCTCCGAAATAATATAGGAATAGTCCAGCAGGATGTATATCTTTTTGCAGGTTCGATTATTGAAAATATCAGATACGGCAAGCCGGGTGCAAGTGATGAGGAAGTATATGAGGCGGCTAAGCGTGCCAACGCCCATGACTTCATTATGAGTCTTCCTAACGGATACAATACCGATATCGGTCAGAGGGGAATCAAGCTTTCGGGAGGACAGAAACAGAGACTGTCCATAGCCAGAGTGTTCCTTAAGAACCCACCGATACTGATATTTGACGAGGCTACCAGCGCCCTTGACAACGAGAGCGAGAAAGTGGTGCAGGAATCCTTGGAGAAGCTGGCTGCCAACAGAACCACATTTGTAATAGCCCATAGGCTCTCCACCATAAGGAATGCCGAACGCATACTTGTGCTTACCGAAACAGGCATCGAGGAGAGCGGCACCCATGATGAGCTTATGCAGAAACATGGCGTGTACTACAAACTGTATAATATAGCTACAGGTAATGAAAAGTGCTAAAATATTATAAATTACCTAAATGATAAATAAAAACGGAGGAACAGACATGATATCAGAAAAAATGGTAGGACTTGTTAACAACAGTTCGGTAATCAGAGCAATGTTCGAGGAGGGCAAGAAGCTGGCTGCTCAGTACGGAGCTGAGAATGTGTATGATTTCAGTCTCGGCAATCCGAATGTACCTGCACCTGCCGAGGTCAATGAAGCGGTGAAGGCAATCGTTGATGAGGAGGAGAGTACATTTGTACACGGATATACCAGCAATTCCGGATATGAGGATGTAAGAAAAGCAGTTGCGGATAATCTGAATAAGAGGTTTGGCACTGCATTTGGAGTAGAGAATATAATTATGACCGTGGGAGCGGCTGGAGGACTGAATGTTATATTTAAGTCCCTTCTTAATCCCGGGGATGAGGTTATTGCCTTTGCTCCGTATTTTGGTGAATACCGTGCTTATGTGGGTAATTATGACGGAAAGCTCGTGGAGGTTGCTCCTGACCTTGCCACCTTCCAGCCGGACATGAAGGCATTTGAAGCGGCGATAACTCCGAAGACTAAGGCAGTTATTGTGAATAACCCTAACAACCCTTCAGGTGTTGTATATTCAGAGGAGACTGTTAAGAGGCTCGCTGCAATAATGGACGGAAAGCAGAAGGAATATGGCACCGAAATATATTTGATTTCCGATGAACCATACCGTGAGCTTGTGTATGACGGTGTGCAGGTCCCTTTCCTTACAAAGTATTATGATAATACCGTTGTGGGCTATTCCTTCAGTAAGTCGCTTTCACTTCCGGGGGAGCGTATCGGCTATCTTGTAATTCCTGACGAGGTGGTTGATGCTAAGATGTTACAGGCGGCAGCAGGAGTGGCTACGAGAATACTGGGGTTTGTAAATGCACCTACCCTTATGCAGCGTGTGGCAGCAAGATGCCTTGACGCAGAGGTGAATGTGGCAGCTTATGATAAGAATCGTCAGGCCCTATACAATGGACTTACAAAGTTAGGTTTTGAGTGCATTAAGCCACAGGGAGCCTTTTATCTGTGGGTTAAGGCACCGTCCGATAATGAGATGGAGCTGGTAAATGCAGCCAAGAAGCACAACATACTTCTGGTTCCGGGAAGCTCTTTCGCATGTCCGGGCTATGTAAGAATAGCCTACTGTGTATCCTATGAGACAATAATGAATTCAATGCCGGGCTTCGCACAGGTGGCAGAGGAGCTTGGAGTGAAGGCAGAATAATATCAGAAACGAGGTATACTATGCAGAAGTGGAAAGAAAATGTCCGTAAGGTTGTTCCTTATGTGCCGGGAGAGCAGCCGAAGGTTGAAGGAAGACTTATAAAGCTTAACACAAATGAGAATCCGTATCCGCCGTCACCATTGGCAGTTAAGGCGTCAGCAGACATGGATATCACGAAATACCGTCTTTATCCTGACCCGGCGGTGTCAAAGCTTGTGAAGGCTCTGGCTAAGGAATACGGCGTCGGAGATAACAGTGTTTTTGTGGGCGTGGGTTCGGACGATGTGCTTGCCATGTCGTTCCTCACATTCTTTAATTCAGATAAGCCTATTCTGTTTCCTGATGTGACATACTCATTTTATGAGGTATGGGCTGATTTATATCATATTCCGTACGAATGTCCAAAGTTGGATGAGGAGTACAGAATAGTTACAGACGATTACTGTGTGCCGAACGGTGGAATTATTTTCCCTAATCCTAATGCTCCGACGGGAGTTGTAATGGAACTTGAAGAGGTACGGAAGATTCTTGACGCCAATAGGGATGTCGTGGTAATTGTGGATGAGGCCTATATTGATTTTGGCGGCGAGAGCGCAATCAAACTTATTGACCAATACGATAACCTGCTTGTGGTGCGCACTTACTCAAAATCCCGCTCCATGGCAGGACTGCGAATTGGCTATGCAATCGGTAATACTGAGCTTATTAAGGCACTTAATGATGTCAAATACTCCTACAATTCTTATACCATGAATATGGCTGCCATTGAGCTTGGAACGGCTGTACTTGAGGATAAGGAATATTTCGAGGAGACAACGAATAAGATTATTGCTACCAGAGAACGTAGTAAGAAACGTCTTTCGGAGCTTGGTTTTACATTTCCTGACTCCAGGACCAATTTTATTTTTGCCAAGCCATCGAAAATCAGCGCACAGGAGCTTTTTGAAAAGCTCAAGGAGCGCAGCATCTATGTAAGACATTTTGACGGAGAGAGAGTGAAGGACAGCTTAAGAATCTCTATCGGAACGGATGAGGATATGGAGCGTTTCTTTGAGGCCGTTGACGAAATCCAGCGCGGATAATACTTTTTTTGCTGTAAGTTTATACTTATTTAACACATTTTCCCATCAGATATGTTATGATGCATAACATAGTAACGGTTCAGCCGCGCCATTCGCTATGGCCGAACTGTTACATAACATATTATTCGGGAGAACATTGAAATGAATAATTTTTTAAATAATCTTCGTATGAAAATGTATCATTTTATGCAGGGCAGATATGGCAATGACCAGTTTAACCACTTTTTGCTTACCTGCTCTGTTGTATTATTGATATTGTCTTTGTTTTTAGGTAATTTCGTGTATCTGGTGGCAATTGTCCTGTTGATATATGCCAATTTCCGTATGCTTTCAAGGCATACACAGAAGAGATATCATGAAAACCTGATGTATATGGGGTACACTAAGCATATCAGAGGGTTTATTTCAACTCAAAGGCTAAGGTTTAAGGAACGCAAGACACACCACATATACAGATGCAGCAAATGCGGGCAGAACATAAGAGTACCTAAGGGAAAGGGCAGAATATGTATCACCTGTCCCAAGTGTAAAAATGAATTTATAAAGGTGAGCTGATGTTTGGTTATGTGACAATTAACAAAGCTGAATTAAAAGTTAAGGACTATGAGAAATATCAAGGTTTTTACTGCGGGCTGTGCCACGCCCTTCGGGAGAAGTACGGTCTGTTGGGGCAGATGACTTTGACATATGATATGACCTTTGTCACGCTGTTGCTTACAAGCCTCTATGAAGAGAAGAGCATATACGAGAAGGAACACTGCATGGTTCATCCGACTAAGAGACATATGGTTATATATAACCGTTTCTCCGAATATGGTGCTGATATGAATATGCTGCTGACCTACTATAAGCTTTTGGATGACTGGAAGGATGACAGGGACTTTAAAGCCCTTATTATGGCAGGACTTCTCAAAAAGAAATGCCGCAAGGCAGTTGCCGCCAATCCAAGACAGGCGAAGGCTATCAAGGAATACATCGTCCAGAATAAAGCCTGTGAGGATGCCGGAGAACATGATTTTGACAAGGTGGCAGGATGTACGGGAAGAATGATGGCGGAGCTTCTGTGTTTCCGCGAAGATGAGTGGTCTGCGTATTTAAGGCAGCTTGGCTTTTACCTTGGGAAATTCATATATCTGATGGATGCATATGACGATTTGGAAAAGGATAAAAAGCATGGAAACTATAATCCTCTTATTTATCTTGCCGAGGAGGGGATGAAGCCGGAGCAGGTGGAGGCAAAGGCTCTGGATATGCTTACAATGATGGCAACAGGAGCGGCAGCCGGATTTGAGAAGCTGCCGATAATTGTCAATACGGATATTCTGCGGAATATTCTG
Organism: uncultured Clostridia bacterium; assembly: GCA_945836135.1. Classification (GTDB taxonomy): domain Bacteria; phylum Bacillota; class Clostridia; order Lachnospirales; family Lachnospiraceae; genus CAG-882. The sequence goes on from CAMAKT010000017.1 coordinate 5,557, forward strand.
TATTCGGGAATCTGGGGACAATATAATAGGAAGCCAAAGGACGGAAAGGAAATACACTGTGAAAGATCCATATAGTGTGTTGGGCGTATCACCCAATGCATCTGACGAAGAGATAAAAAAGGCATATCGTAAGTTAAGCAGAAAATATCATCCTGATGCGAACATCAATAATCCCAACAAGGCGGCAGCAGAGGAGAAGTTTAAGGAAGTGCAGGCAGCCTATGACCAGATTATCAGGGCCAAAGAAAACCATACGTCAGCCTATGATTATGATGACCGCACAGGTAATCAGGGGGACCCGTTTGGCGGATTTGGTGGCTTCGGTGGCTTTGGTGGTTTTGGAGGCTTCGGAGGTTACCAGAGTACAGGACGTACTTCGCAGGATACGCAGACTCAGCATCTTAATGCAGCCATGGACTATCTTAGTCATGGGTATTACAAGGAGGCACTTAATGTCCTTAACGGCATGGAGGAACACAGCGCACGCTGGTATTATCTTCATGCTATGGCTAACAGAGGACTTGGCAATATTGTTAACGCCAAGGAGGATGCCAAGATGGCTCATCAGATTGAACCAGGCAATACGGAATACGCCCAGTTTGCATCTGCGATGGAGAATGGTACTGAGTGGTATGCGGATATGGGGCGTTCCTATGGCGGACAGGTATATCAGACCAATGAATGTGCAGGTTGTATTACAAGACTGTGCTGTCTTAACATGATGTGCGGAGGTTGCTGTTGTTAGATATGTCCTTGTCGTATTTTGCGATAAAATATGGTTGCACTTCTGTTCCAAAAGGAATAAGATGATGATGCCAGGGGACAAAGGTCAGAATGACGTTCATGCTTGCATGATAAGGCATTTGAACTTTGTTCGATGGCATCAGTAAAAAAGTACCCAAATCACGAGGCATATAAAATGACAGAAGCAGAAAAATACATTAACGGCATTCCGAAATTCGCCGGAAAGACGGAACTTAAGAATACAGAGCTTCTTATGGAAGCTCTTGGAATTGATACGGGTGATATGAAGATTATCCATGTGGCTGGAACAAACGGCAAAGGGTCGGTATGTTCCTACATATCCAACACGCTTGTCAAGGCAGGCTGCAGAGTGGGAATGTTCATTTCACCGCATCTTGTAAAGATTAACGAGAGAATACAGATTGATAATACATCGGTATCGGATGAGATATTTGAAGAGGCGTATGAGACGGTTCTTCGGGCAGCACACAGGATGGAACAGTCGGGTGGCAGACATCCGGCTTATTTTGAGTTCTTATTTGGTATGGCGATGCTTGTATTCAAACAGCAGAAGGTTCAGTATGTCGTGCTGGAGACGGGATTGGGAGGACGCCTTGATTCTACCAACATTGTGAAGAAACCGCTTATGACGGTGATTGCCAGCGTGAGCATGGATCATATGCATGTGCTTGGCAATACAATAGAGCAGATTGCATCTGAAAAGGCGGGAATTATCAAGAAAGGTGTTCCGCTTGTATTCTACGGTGAGGACAAGCGTGTCAGAAAGGTTCTGGAGGAAAGAGCACAAAAGCTTTTGGCACCTTACGAGATAATTGACAGCAGTAATGTATCGGATATAGAAAAAAAGGGTAAATTTATTGATTTTTCCCTTAATAATCGGTATTATAAAAAAGAGAGATTTTCGGTAGGCAGTGCTGCCTATTATCAGATATGGAATTCGTCCCTGGCAGCCACAGCTCTTGCGTGGCTCATGGAGACAGAACCGGAGTGCGGACTGACCTGTGAGACAATTCACGAAGGCATACAGACGGCATTCTGGGAGGGGCGCATGGAGGAGCTAAGGCCTCAGATTTATGTGGACGGAGCTCATAATGAGGATGGAATCAGGGCTTTTCTTGAGACGGCAAAAGCAATGAAGGATACAAGACAGCTTCTTATGTTTTCGGCAGTTGCGGATAAGGATTATGTTTCCATGATACAGGAGATATGTGAGGCGCAGGCCTTTGACGAGTATGTGGTGTGTACGGTGGAATATACTAACCGTGCTATGCCGGGAGATGTTTTTTTAGAGACTTTCCGCAAGTTTACTGACAAGCCGGTACATCTTGAAGAGACGGCAGCAGGAGCTCTTAAGAAGTCGTTAGAGATAAAAGGCAGCAATGACCGCCTTTTTATTGCAGGTTCGTTATATCTTGTAGGAGAGGTAAAGAGGATTATCGGAGGACTAGCATGATTGATTTTGATGAAGAGATTAAGAAATTCCAGCCAAGTCAGGAGGTTGACGAGGCAGAGGATGCCATTTATGGAAACAATACTGTTGATGTAACCGACATTATTGATAAGATTATCAAAAAGACTACAGAGAGCAAGTGAAATCAAGGAGTAGATAATGAAGTGTTACAGATGCAACTGCCAGCTTGACAACAACAGCGATTACTGCTTAAAGTGCGGTGCCGATGTATCGGTGTACAAGATTGTTGTCAGAGCTTCAAATTCATATTACAATCAGGGACTTCAGAAGGCTAAGGTGCGTGATTTGTCGGGAGCTGTGAGCTGCCTTAAGACCAGCCTTTGCATTAACAAGAACAATATCAAGGCTAGAAATCTTCTTGGTCTTGTGTATTTTGAGATGGGCGAGGTGGTGATGGCACTATCCGAGTGGGTGGTGAGCAAGAACCTGAAGCCGGAACGGAATGTCGCTGAAAGTTATATTAACAGGGTACAGAACAACCCTAATAAGCTTGAGATGATGAATCAGGCGATACGCCGTTTTAATATTTCCCTTAAGTATGCGAGGGAGGGCAATTATGACATGGCTGTCATTCAACTTAAAAAGGTCGTTGCCATGAATCCGAACCTGATTAAGGCGGAGCTTCTTTTAGGACTTCTTCTTTGGAAGGACGGACAGAACGAGAGAGCTAAGAAGACATTTGCAAGAGTGCTTAAGATTGACAGGAATAATACTCTTGCTCTGCGTTATCTGGCGGAGATTGATGGACAGACAGCCAAGGAAGAGCCGGATACGGAGGCAATATTTAAGAAGAAGCGTTATACACCTGAGATAACCAATATGTCGGGACATGACGTGATTATACCGCCTAATTCATATAAGGAGCCAAGTAATGGCATTTTTACGGTGCTTAGTATATTGCTTGGAGTGGTAATCGGTGCAGCACTTGTCTGGTATCTGATTTTACCTGCCAAGATATCCAATATCAATTATGACAACAACCGTATTGTGCTGGAATACAGTGAACAGCTTGCGGCCAATTCGGTAGACATGGCTAACCTTAAGTCACAGATTGAGAATCTCACAACGGAGAGGGATAATCTGTCACTGCAGCTTTCCGGCTACACCGGGCAGACAGGCGAATCCAATATGTATTCGATGCTCATAGATGCAGCGAAGGCGTATATTGATTATGATTTTGCCGGGGCACTTATATTACTGCAGAAGATAGATGTAGCCCTGCTTCCGACGCAGACAGCCAAGGATGTGTATAATGCAATGCTTGTGGCATGTAACGGAGGGGCAGAGCGCTTTGCGGCTCAGGGAACAAAGGCATATTTAGAGCAGGATTATATTTCGGCTGCAGATTACTTCAAGGCGGCCCTTATATATGATGAAACCAATGACGAAGCAGCTTATTATCTAGGTTTGTGCTATGCCGAGACGGAGGATGCGGATACCATGGCCGAATATTACGCAGACTTTTTAGAGAAGTATCCGCAGTCCGCATACGCTGCGGACATTACCGCAAGGCTTGATGCACTTAATGCCGCCAATGCACAATCGGAGGAAGAAGAAACCACACAGCAGACACCATAACAATGTACCAATACGAATAAACTGTATATGCCACAGACCTGTGGCATATAAGAACAAAGAACCATGCAGGAAGTCTTAACCTTGCATGGTTTTTATTATGATAGGGATTGCGAAACTCTGGTTATTCACAGAACAGTTGTGTAATTTTACTATATTGCAAGCCAGGTGCTTTTTGACCGTCGGTGCTTAGCGGCTGTATTTTAGCCGCTTATGCACCGCTACGTGGCAAAACGCAGCGAGAGCGTGCCTGGTGGCAATATAGTAAAATTGCACAACGTCCGGTATAGAAAATTTGAGTTTCGCAATCACCTATTTATCATGCAACAAGGAGGTGCACTATGAATCAGTCATACACGGTGGACGATGATTGCCTCATTATCCGCCTGCAGGAGGAATTAGACCATCATTTTACAGAACAGATACGGGATAACATTGATGATATTATTATTAACAAAAGAATCCGGTACATTATTATTGACTTTAAGGAGCAGAGCTTCATGGATAGCTCGGGAATAGGTTTTATAATGGGACGTTACAAGAAGATAGCACCATATCATGGCAGGATATTTGTAGTCAATTTAGGCAGGAATCTTGAACGTATTTTCCGCATTTCGGGGCTTTACACAATTACGTCTGTAAAGGACAGCGTTGAAAAAGCATTATGTGAAGTAAGAGGAGGAAAGCAATGAGTGATAACAGCAACAGAATCTACATGGAGATGGATGCGGTATCTGAAAATGAAGCCTTTGCAAGGGTATGTATCGCGGCATTCTGCGCCCGCTTAGATCCTACGTTGGAGGAAATCAATGATATTAAGACTGCGGTATCGGAGGCGGTCACCAATGCAATTATCCACGGATATCAAAAACAGGGAGGAATAGTACATATAGAGGCTGATATTGATGGACATACAGTCACAATCTGCATAAGTGATGACGGATGCGGGATTGAGGATGTCAACAAGGCAATGGAGCCTCTGTATACTACCGGAGCGTTGGAAGAACGTTCTGGAATGGGCTTTACCTTCATGGAAATATTCATGGACTGCCTGCAGGTGGAATCGAAGCCCGGAAAGGGAACCAAGGTAATAATGAAGAAGGAAATAGGCAAAAATAAATAAAAGATAAGGGTGTGATAATATGGATCATACCAAAGAACTTATCTTACGGGCACACGCAGGAGAAAAGGAGGCAAGGGACAGACTTGTAATGGAAAACATGGGGCTTGTATACAGCGTCTCAAGGCGATTTTTGGGGCGAGGCTATGAGCTGGAGGATATTAACCAGATTGGAACAATCGGACTTATTAAAGCAATTGACAAATTTGACGAAAGCTTTGAGGTCAAATTTTCGACCTATGCTGTTCCTATGATTGCAGGAGAAATCAAGCGTTTTTTGAGGGATGACGGAATGCTTAAAGTCAGCCGCTCACTCAAGGAGAACGGCTACAGGATAAAACGTGCTTCGGACGAGCTGATTTCCCGCAATGGCAGGGAGGCGACGGTGGAGGAACTGGCAGCTGCCACTGAGCTGTCTGTGGAGGATGTCGTTATGGCTATGGAGGCGAATACGGATGTGGAGTCGATTTATAAAACTGTTTATCAGGGAGACGGCAGTGAAATCTACCTGGTGGATAAGGTGACCGCACAGAATAATGCTTCCTCCGGTGGACAGGCAGTGGGGGAACAGGAGAAACTGCTTGATACCATCCTTTTGAAACAACTTTTAAGTGAGCTTGACGATACGGAGCGTGAGCTGATAAGGCTGCGCTATTTTATGGAGCAGACTCAGGCAGCCGTTGCCGAAAAGCTGGGAATCAGTCAGGTTCAGGTGAGCCGCCTTGAGAAGAAAATCCTGCTTAAGCTGAGAGCACTTGTTACTTAATAACAATGTATATTTTTCACAAAATAACAAATACTGTCCTTATAAACTGAAAGGACATAAGACATGGGACAGACAGTATATATCAAACTTAACAAAAGCGTGCGGGTTGACAACGAGGATGTATGTGTGAGCGACGTGGCTTCGGTATACTGTGAGGATAAGCACATGTGCGCAAAAATCAAATCCCTGCGGGTGCTTAAGTTTTCTGATGACAAGAGTAGGCGCTATGTTGTAAGCGTCCTTAAAATCATAGAGCTTATTGCCAAGGCTTATCCGGGGACAGCCATCGAAAGTGACGGCGAACAGGATGTGGTCATAGAACACTCTGACCGTCAGGGCAAAGGAAAGTTCATGGAATGCATTAAGGTTGCGCTGGTATGTCTTATAACGCTCATTGGCGGAGGTTTTGCTGTCATGGCATACAACAATGATGTGGGAATGTCGGATATGTTTACCCGTATCTACGGGCTGGTTCTGGGAGAGGGTGTGGATGGACACAGGATTATGGAAATAAGCTACTCCATTGGCCTTGCCATCGGAATCATCGTGTTCTATGGGCATTTCGGAAACTGGAAATTCGGCAAGGACCCTACACCGCTGGAGGTGGAGATGCGAATGTATGAGGATGAGGTTGACACAGCCATGATAAAGCAGAGCGACAGGGAGGGAACGGAGATTGATGTGGATTAAGTATCTCTTTCTGGCGCTGGGAGGTCTGTGTGCAGGAGGAATTGTGGCAGCGGGCTTTTTTGCATTTATTACTGCCATTGGTGTTATAACCACCTACGCTCAGAGAACACACACAGCACGGCATATTATGGCTTATGAGAATGCGCTGGCGGCAGGAGCCATCCTGGGAGGCGCATGGTGGTCGCTGGGCTTTAGATTAAGCTTCGGCGGGCTTAACGGCTTCATGCTTATAGTATATGGCCTTTGCTATGGAATATTTGTGGGAAGTTTAATTATTGCGCTGGCAGAGACAATTAAGACAATCCCTATTTTTTTCAGGCGGGCCAAGATTACCATGGGATTGTCAACGGTGATTATTGCCTTTGCAGTGGGTAAATGTGTGGGAAATCTTTTGTATTATTTCTTTGATATGGCGCCGTAGTGCGCGGAAATGAGGGAAAATGAAAAGCAAGGAACAACGTACGCAGGAACGCATACAGCAGAGAAATGAAAAGTACAATGACTATGTGGAAAAGGTTACGCCAAAGCATAGCTGTCTCAAAAACTGTGCACAGGCATTTATAACCGGAGGTATAATATGCACCATCGGGCAGGGAATCATGAACCTGTATATGAACTGGCATGATAAGGAGACTGCGGCATCATGGACGACGCTCACACTGGTATTAATTAGTGTGATACTGACCTGTATCAATGTATACCCTTCCATTACAAAATGGGGCGGAGCAGGTTCACTTGTTCCGATTACCGGCTTTGCCAACAGTGTTGCGGCACCTGCGATAGAGTTCAAGAAGGAGGGCCAGGTATTCGGTATAGGCTGTAAAATATTCACCATTGCAGGCCCGGTTATATTATACGGAGTTTTTGTAAGCTGGCTTCTGGGGCTGATATACTGGATTCTTATTCTCGCCGGTGTATTTTAGACTATAAAAATATTGACAATCAGACGCTTATGTGCAACTATAAGAATATAAATCGAGTTACCGATAGGAGAAATAAGTTGAAGAATTTTAAGTCGATTAAGAGGGTTTTAGAAGAGGTCAGACAAGACAGCAAATCCCGGTTTAAGCAGACCCGTGAATATATACAGCATGGTAATACCTCTGTGATGAAGCATTGTATCGCGGTGGCCTATGTGAGTGTAATGATTGCGAATAAGCTTCATATCAGAGTGGACAAGAAATCACTTATAAGAGGCGCGCTGCTTCACGATTATTTCCTGTATGACTGGCATGAGAAGGGGGCCGGACACCAGCTTCATGGTTTTAAGCATCCGTATTTTGCACTTCGCAATGCGAACAGGGACTTTAAGTTGAGCGATATTGAGCAGAATGTCATTCTGCGTCATATGTTTCCGCTGACACCGATACCGCCTAAGTGCAGGGAAGCATGGATTGTATGCATGGCAGACAAGTACTGCTCCACAAAGGAGACCATGTATACTGTGAAGAAATATGCCAACAATGCATTTCATTTTGTTTTTGGATAAAAATGTGTTGACTTTCGTGAAACTTTCTCCTACAATGCTATTTAGATAAAAGGGAGTAGTTGGCACGAAAGTGTTTGCCCAATCGTCAGTACGATGACCCGGCAGAAGGATGGCTTCTGCGGGAATCCGGTTCGGCAACTAAGCAGCGAGACTTTTGTTGTATTTTTTGTTGCAACAAAGGCTTCGCTTTTTTGTTGCAGAAAGGAGAATTATGGAATTATTTTTAGCAGTTGTTTCGTTGCTTGCAGGCTTTGTCCTGCTGGTAAAGGGCGCAGATTTTTTTGTTGATGGTGCAGTGGGAATTGCCGCAAGGTTCGGAATACCACAGCTGGTCATCGGGCTTACAATCGCGGCCATGGGGACCTCGGCACCGGAGGCTGCGGTGAGTATCACATCCGCACTGAAGGGAAGCGCCGGAATTACGGTGGGTAATGTTGTGGGAAGCAATATTATGAACATACTTGTGATTTTGGGACTGACTTCCGTGATTACACCTATTGCGGTGAAGAAATCTACAAGGAATATTGAGATTCCGGGTATGATTGCAATAACAATACTGTTCCTGTTACTTGGTTATACCGGTGGAGAAATTGTCCGTTTTGAGGGCATTATTCTGTGGGTTGTATTTATTGGCTATCTTCTTTACCTTCTGTGGATTGCCAAGCATAATAAGGATGAGGAGGAAACAGAATCTGAGCGCAAATGGGGGCTTCCGGTTCAGCTTATTGCCATTGTAGGCGGCATTGCTGCCATTGTTATCGGAAGTGATCTGGCAGTTGACGGTGCAACAGAGATTGCCAAGGTATTCGGAATGAGTGACAGAATAATCGGTCTTACTATTGTTGCCCTGGGAACCTCCCTTCCGGAACTTGTGACCTCCGTTACCGCAGCAAGACGCGGCAAGGCAGATATTGCCATCGGAAATATTGTGGGAAGCAATATATTTAATATTCTTTTTGTTGCCGGAACCACGGCACTTATTACACCGGTAGTATTTGCCCGGAACTTTATTATTGATACGATTATAGCGATAGCTGCTGCAGTTCTGCTTCTTGTATGCGTATGCAACAAGGATATGAAGCTTAAGCGTGCAGGCGGTAGTGTAATGCTTGTGGGGTATCTGGGCTATCTTGCATATCTGTTGATGGCTTAACTCTTTAAGGACTGAGCGGTATACCGCTTTGACGTGGAGGAAAGGATGGAAAAGGAAAATATTATAAAACGTATAAGAAATTCAATAAAACAGAATCATGTATGCAGTGTAATTCTTAATATTTTCGGCATAACAGTCGGATCATTCATATATGCATGCGGTATCAGTCTTTTCCTTGACCCGAATAATCTGGCTCCCGGCGGTATTGTAGGGCTTTCGGTCATCTTCAATCGTCTGATTGGGGTGGAGACAGGTACATTATATTTTATACTTAATATCCCTATCATGCTTTTGGGCTTATGGAAATTCGGCCTGCGTTTTATTGCGTCCACCTTCTTTTCCATCATACTTAACTCATTTTTTACGAATCTGCTTGCGGGTGTGGGTGCAGTAACTAATGAACCGCTGCTTGCGGCTCTGGCGGGAAGTATTCTTGTCGGTGTGGGAGTTGCCGTGGTGTTTAAGTCAAAAGCTACCACCGGAGGCACGGACATTATTGTCAAGGTCATACACGAGAAATATAAGCATCTTAAGACAGGGGCTATTTTTCTTCTGACGGATATTATTATAGTGACGGCATCAGGCTTCGTGTTTAAGGATTTCAATATTATAATGTATGCATTTATTGCTGTATTCGTAACAGGAAAAGTGATGGACATGGTTCTCTATGGCGGAGATGAAGCTAAACTTTTCTATATTATCAGCGATTATCCGGAAAGAATTGCGGGGCGCATACTCAAGGACATCGATATAGGTGTAACCTTTCTTTCGGGAAAGGGAGCGTATAGCAATAGGGAGAAGCAGGTTATTATGTGCGTTGCAAGAAAGCAGCAGGGCCCGGCTATTGAGGAGATAGTCAAGCAGGAGGACAAGGACGCCTTTATGATTATTTCCAGTGCAAATGAGATATACGGAGAGGGTTATAAAAACATTATGAGCGATAAGCTCTGAATCAATGGTTATTATGTAAGCAGTATAAGGAATAAGTTTTGCCATCTTTGGACATCCTAGGAAGAGAATTAAGAAAGGATGCCTGTAAGATGGCTTTTTTGTGTTATGAGTATAAAAATGATGGGAAAACAGAGCGTTGCATACACGGAGCCTCCTGTAATAACCGCCCGTGCAAGCGTGGCAGGAAAAAAGGAGATGGAAGGACCTCTCGGCAGGCTTTTTGATGAAATTGTGGAAGACCCGATGGCAGGTCAGAATACATGGGAGGAGGCTGAGAGCACACTACAGGAAAAGGTGGTACAGCACCTTCTTAAGAAGGCAAATGTAAGTGCGCAGGATGTACGATACATTCTGTCCGGAGATTTGCTTGGCCAGCTCATCGCCTCTTCTTTCGGTCTTGCAAAATTCCAGATACCTTTTTTTGGATTGTTTGGTGCATGTTCAACCATGGGAGAGGGAATGGCGCTGGGCTCCATGCTTGTTGAGGGTGGGTGCGCTGACAGGGTGATTGCAATTACTTCCAGTCATTTTGCCAGTGCCGAGAAACAGTTTCGCTTTCCGCTTGAGTACGGAAACCAGAGACCACTGTCGGCAACCTGGACTGTGACGGGAAGTGGTGGCGTAATGCTTGAGAAGGCAGTGGGTAATAATGCCGGATATTCGGGAAAAATCTGCATAAAGGGAGTGACAACGGGAAAAATTGTGGATTACGGAGTGAAGGATTCTTTGAATATGGGGGCAAGTATGGCCCCGGCTTGTGCTGAACTTCTGTATGCCAATCTGACGGATTTTGGCGTAGGTGCAGATTACTATGACAGAATATTCACCGGAGACTTAGGTTATGTGGGGCAGCGCATTCTTATCGATTTGATGAAGGAAAAGGGGGTGGACATATCCAAGGTTCACTCTGACTGCGGGATGATTATTTTTGACCAGGACACCCAGGACACACACGCGGGAGGGAGCGGTTGCGGCTGTGCGGCAGTAACCTTGTGCGCCTATATTTTAAGACAGATGGAAGAAGGAAAGTATAAGCGCGTGCTTTTTGTACCTACCGGAGCACTCATGTCTCCGGTCAGCTTCAACGAAGGCAGGAGCATACCGGGAATTGCACACGGAATTGTGCTAGAGAGAATATAGAATACGGAGAAGGGAGTATTTTATGGATTATATAAAGGCATTTGTCGTAGGTGGTTTAATCTGCGTCGTTGTACAGATTCTTATGGAAAAGACAAAGCTTATGCCGGGCAGAATTATGGTTCTGTTAGTATGCACCGGCGCTGTGCTGGGGGCCCTTGGAATATACCAGCCCTTTACGGACTGGGCAGGAGCGGGGGCAACGATTCCGCTTCTGGGATTTGGAAATGTGCTGTGGAAGGGCGTTAAGGAAGCGGTTGATCTGGAAGGATTGTTAGGGGTATTCAAAGGCGGATTTAAGGCCGGAGCAGTTGGAATATCCGCGGCGCTGATATTCGGATATATAGCATCGCTGATAACTAATCCGAAGATGAAAAAATAAAAATTATCGTTTAGTGCAGTTTGGACGCTGGGGCAAATAATGCTGATTTGAGTTGTGAAGGCATAATGTGCTTTATTTTTGCACGTCAGTTACAGTGTCCGGAGCTAAGATGTTCTAGGAACTCTGAGTTAGCTGGTTTATGCGTACGCCACCGATGCAAAGTCGCCATCCATGGCGACGTTGCATCTTTTCCAGCATCCATGCTGGAAATGGCTGATTTATAAGACAGAGTTCCAAGAACATCTAAGCTTCTCCCACAAAAACTGCCATGCATAAATAAAGCACATTATGCTCTGCTCACTTTTTGAGCATTATTTGCCCCAGCTGAGTTTAACTACCCAAGAGCTATATATAATATACTCAGTTGCGCCATTAGCTACAAGCATAGAAAATAAGCTTATTATGTTATAGCCTGTGCTATGCATAGCCATGTAAGATAATCCTACACTAGCAGCTGGAACGGGTTACAGAAGCAGAAAATGTGCCATCCATACCACGAATAGAAGTTTTCAAGAAGTTGTGCCCGTAACACAGAAGCTCATGCACTCACAGCGTATATGAATGCATGTTTTGCCCAAAAATCCCATATCGTAAAATGGCGCCCGGATAGCACATATTCAGTGTGTGTGTATATCGCACACGTCATTCAACATATCAGGTGTTACAACGTATTCCAAATCTGTAATGATATACTGGTCCATATTCTGTATCAGCGACAAATCTTTCTTGATGTAGACGGATTTAAATCGGGACTGGGCAGGACAGTATGGGCCTGCTATTTTGCCGGAGTCACGGCAGATTGTTACCATGACATGTACATCACATGCCTCGGTAGGGACGGTTCCGTCCTCAAAATATTCCGTTATTACCTGGCTTCCGCGAGGGTCATTGTCACACAGACCTGCTACAGCAAGCTTGCCGGATTCGGCACATACCTCGGCTTCAACAATGTTGTAAGGCTTCTGGAACTCGGCATATTCAAGATTTTCATGGGCGTAGTCCATTATATCGCGCCAGATGTTAAGCTGCGTCATAGTGTAATAATCTGTGTTTACAGGAGTGCTGTCATCATTGCCGACCCATATACCTGCAGTGTAATAAGGCGAGAAGCCTATAAACCATTTATCGGTGTTGAGCTGTGATGTTCCTGATTTGCCGGCATAATACGCATTGTCATTCATAAGAAAGGTGATATTGTCCGTTACAACACTTCTTAAAGCGCTACATAAAAGCCATGCTGTTGATTCCTTGGTGACACGATGGCTGTTGGTTGATGTATTGTCGAGAAGAATATTGCCGTCGTGGTCAAGTACCTTGGTGTAGAGCTTAGGTTCATTGTATACGCCGTAATTTGCTATGGCGGAGTAGGCAGCCGTCATTTCAAAATTGGTAGCACCGTTGGTAATGCCTCCTAAGGCGATAGCCTGATAATGCTGCTCATCCTGAGTGAGAGTTGTGATTCCATAGCTTAGAGCATAGCTGTAACCAAGTTCAGGCGAAATGTCCGTAATAATTTTAACGGCAGGTACGTTTCTTGAGACCGTAATGGACTCACGGATGTTCATAAGACCGTGGTACTCATCATCTACATTGGTTACCAACTTTCCGGTGGAATACAGGTATGGAACATCATCATATACGGTCGCCAGGGTCATACCTGCGGTATCAAGTGCTGCTGAATATACGGTGAGTAGCTTGAAACTTGAACCGGGGGAACGCGATGAATCGGTTGCTCTGTTGAGAACACGGCTGAGGGTCTTATCTCCACGTCCGCCTACAAGTGCCTTTACAAAGCCTGTTGACTGCTCAATCAGTACAAATGATGCCTGTGGCTCCAGAGTATAGGTGATGTCTTCAGTGCCTTCAACCACGGTTCCTCCTGTCTCCTGAAGAATGTAGGTCCTGAAGGTGTTGATTGCCTCCTGGGCTTCGGATTCTGCTGAAAAGAGAAGCTTAAAGCCTGACATGCCAAGGGTCGACTGGTAGAAATTCAGTATTGAATTCTCTGTATAGCTGTGGTATTCACCGTCCTTATCTTTAATCTGTATACGGTATCTTAATGTGAAATCATAACGCCCTGAATAATAATCGGGATTATTGACGGCATTTTCGGCATGCTTCTGCAGGTCGCTGTCCTGACAGGAGTAGATTGAAAGTCCGCCACGGTAAATGAGGTTGTTGGCCTGGGTTTGTGTATATCCCTTGATGTTCATTAAATCTTCCGCAAGCTGGGCTATAAGCGCATCGGTATAGTAGGAGTAAGCAGAGCCACCTGTGGAGCTGTTTTTTGCGTTCATTATCCTGTCATATACATTGTCGGAAAGGGCTTCATTGTATTCTTCGTCGGTTATAAAACCCAGTTCCTTCATGTTATTAAGAACAATGGTACGGCGTTCGGCATTGTTCTCAGGGAAGCGCACCGGATTATATTTGTATGGATTGGATGTGGTTGCTGCAATAACGGTACTCTCGGACAAGGTGAGCTCTGATACATCCTTGTTGAAATAATTGAGTGCGGCAGCCTGTACTCCAAGATTGTTGTTGCCTAAATTGATTGTATTAAGGTAGTTCTGCAGAATAGTGTCCTTGTCCACGTTCTGTTCAAGAATGAGTGCCAGATACTGCTCCTGAAACTTACGTTTGAAGGTATCCACAAGTCCGTTCTCGCTCTCAGCGGAAAAAACATTGTTCTTTATGAGCTGCTGGGTGATTGTGCTGCCTCCCTGAGTTTCCTTGAAGCCACTTTTGATTGAGGTGTAGGCTGCACGTACAATACTTCTTGGGTCAATTCCGTTGTGGCTGTAGAAACGGGCGTCCTCAATTGCAATAAATGCATTAATCAGGTGGTCGGGCATATCGCCTATGCTGGCTTCAATACGGTTGGAGCCGGAAGCTACCAGTGTCTCAGTTTTGTTGCCCTTATCATCATATATGTATGACTGGTACCACTGAGGGGAAACAGCGTCAAGTGAAATCTGGGGAGCTGTCTGGATGATTCCGGTAAATGCCCCAAGACCAACACAGGCCAGCATGACAACACAGATTACAATGCATACTGTAACTAGTTTAAATGCTAATAGCACTGATTTGCGTCCGATTCTCGAAGGAGTGGAGCGCAGTGCCTTTATTCTCTTGCGTATTGCTCTGGAACTATAATTCATAGTATATTTTACCTCCGATTTTTTTATTATATCAAAAAACATTCTTCAAATAAAGTAAATTATTGCTTTACATTTGATTTTTCACATATTATTCTTGTTTTAAACATGATTAAACGGATAAAATACGGTTTGGACAGGAGACATGGATTTGGAGAACGGGATTATTCTGGTAAAAGAAGGCGGGGAAGGTTATTACGAGGAAAAAAAATCAAGATTTATTGCAGCAGTCCTGCCGGTGTCGGATGAGAGCGAAGCGGCAGCATATATTGAAGCTGCACGTAAGAAATACTGGGATGCCAGACATAATTGCTATGCATATGTAATCGGGGATAACAATGAACTGACACGCTGCAGTGATGACGGAGAACCATCGGGAACCGCAGGAAAACCTATTCTTGAGGTTATTACCGGTCGGAAAATCCATAACTGTCTTGTGATAGTGACAAGATATTTTGGCGGAACGCTTCTTGGAACAGGCGGACTTGTAAGGGCGTACCAGAAGGCTGCGTCGGACGCACTCGATAACAGTCTGCTCGTGCGCAGGATTAACGGAAGCCGTATCATAGCCGCCGCCGCGTACAGTTATGTTGGAAAACTACAATACTGCGCCCAGAAAAACAGTTATCGGATTGATGATATAGTGTATGGAGCGGATGCACAGCTTACTTTTTCGGTGCCGTCGGAGCTTTCACAGAGACTTATAGAGGACATTACGGATATTACGTCGGGGACGGCAGTTATTTCCGAAGAGAAAAATGCTGAAATATATAGAGAGCTTTAATTTAGAAAAAATAAGGGCCGGGGTATTGGATGTGATATGCCTCGGCTCTTGTAATTTTTTATTTTTGGCGAGTTTGTCATTAAATCTTGTCTTTTAAGAACTTCTTGATAATTAATGGAAAAAGTGCTACGACCCATAACAGTATCAGAAAATAGCGGATGGTATTGGTGATTATGGTATCGCCAAGCAACAGCTTAAGACCTGCTTTTAGGGCAACAGTTACTCCCAGACCAAGCACGAGCTTGAGCACTTGAATTCCGAAACGGCTGTTTTTCGGAGTGAATCGTATAAAACGCTTTTCAATAAACCAGCCTATCCCAAATCCCATACCTGCACCTGCAGCCTTGAAACCATCCATTGCAAGTACATCGGTTGTGACGCCTGCTGCTACAAGCTGATATGAGTAAACAAAGAGTCCGGCAGACAGAATCAACATAAACAGCGTTACGGTTAAGTCGGTCACAAGACTTGAGTTGAGATTGTCGTATACAAGGCTGACCACAAGACTGATAATGAAAGTAATGGCAAAGCTGACCAGCACATCCTTGGGAGTATGGCAACCTAAATACATTCTTGAAAACATGACCAGAGCGATGATTGCAAAGGACAGGATATAGAGAGCCTTCTTTTTAAAGTGCATGGCAATGGAGCTGTACAGGCTGGTTGAACTCTGGGTGTGACCGCTTGGGAATGAGTAGCCTGTGGCGGTATCCAGGACAGAGTCCACCGGCTTGAAATCAGGGTCAATAACCCATGGTCGTTCGATTCGGATATGGACCTTAAGCCCCTGCACCACAACGCCTGACAGAAAATAAGAAAATGCAATTCTGTATGCCAGCGTCTTGTTTATACACCAGTATATAACTGCGAAGAGGCTTACCAGCACAAGCTCCTCTCCAAAAGAAGTACATATTATAAAGAAAACATTGAGCACGCTGCTGCGGATGCTTTCAAGAAAGTATAGAAATTCCATTTATCTGCCTCCTGCTGCTATGATTATAATGAAAACAATAATTGAATCAGTAATTAGATTTATTCCCATTGTAACACAATATACTACATAAGGACAATCCCTGTATGATGTTACTTTGCCGGTGCGTCGGCTACTATAACGGTGAAATTGGTTGTTTTTGTTAAAAATTATGCAAAATCGACAGAAAAACTGGAAACGCTTACATGTAACTGATAAAGTGTATATGTTGTTTTCAATACAAAACGGGCAAAAAACCATAAACATACAACATGAAACAAACAGATACAATATATT
>CAMAKT010000018.1 GCA_945836135.1 uncultured Clostridia bacterium
ATGAGCCAGCGCAGAATTCAGGACATTATTGATATTAAGTCGGGCTCTTTGAGTGAGCTTGTGAGAAAAATGGAAGCTGAAGAACTTATAAGCAGGGAGAAGGACGAAGCTGACAGACGTAATATCACAATTAAAATTACGTCAAAGGGTATAGAATGCGCCAAGGAGAATTCGCAGATGCTTAAAAAGCAGGAGCAGGTTATGTTCAACTCACTAAGTGAACATGAACAGGAACAGCTTTACACTTTGCTTCAGAAGCTTATTGATGACTGGAATGAGAAGTTCGCAAAGAAGGAGTTGGAACCATGATAAAATATCTAAAAAAATATTGGTTTTTTGCCATATTGGCACCGATTTTTATGATGGGCGAGGTAGCCATGGACTTATTACAGCCACGGATGATGAGCACCATTATAGATGAAGGTGTTTTGGGTTTATCCAATAATAATGTGGGAGATGTACACCTTGTTATTGTTACGGGTCTGAAAATGATAGGGCTTGTGACGATTGGCGGATTTTGCGGCATTATGTCAGGCGTGTTTGCCAACCTGTGCAGCCAGAATTTCGGAAATGATGTAAGAAAGGAAGCTTTCCGGAAAATCATGTCATTTTCTTTTGAACAGACGGATAAGTTCTCAACGGGCTCCCTGATTACAAGAGTAACCAACGATATCACGCAGATTCAGAACCTTGTATCACAGTGTATACGGGGCTTTGTGCGTACTTTTCTGTTATTTGCCGGCGGAATAGGCTGCATGCTTATGCTTGATTTAAGCTTCGGCATTGTTGTTGCCTGTGCACTTCCACTTGTCATTATATGTGTGGTTTATTTTATCTCAAAGGCTAATCCAATGTTTTCTGTATTGCAGGAGCGTCTAGACAAGGTAAACAATGTGATGCAGGAGAATGTATCCGATTCCCGTGTGGTGAAGGCTTATGTAAAAGAGGAATATGAGCAGAATCGCTTTATGGAGGCAAATGACAGACTTGTTAAGACACAGCTTGACGTACTGCTTTTATTTTCCTATATGACACCGCTTATGAATATTATTCTGAATGTGTCCGTTGTGGCAATTATCAAGGTGGGAGCAATAGAGGTACAGGCAGGTGGTGCCACACCGGGCAATGTCATGGCTGCCATTACATACATATCCCAGATTCTAAATGCTGTTATGAGAATGACGATGATATTCCAGTCCGTTTCAAGAGGAGTTGCGTCGGGGAGACGTGTAAATGAGGTGTTGAAATGCAGACCGGTAATAGCTGACGGAGGTTTTGAAGGAAATACCGACATAAAAGGGTAAGGTGGAATTTAGGA
Organism: uncultured Clostridia bacterium; assembly: GCA_945836135.1. Classification (GTDB taxonomy): domain Bacteria; phylum Bacillota; class Clostridia; order Lachnospirales; family Lachnospiraceae; genus CAG-882. Next base: position 1,319 of record CAMAKT010000018.1, read on the forward strand.
ATGTAAGCTTTGCCTATCCGGGCATGAAGGATGAAAAGGTAATCGACAATGTAAGTCTCATAATTAATCCGGGAGAAACATTGGCGATACTGGGATCCACGGGATGCGGCAAATCAAGCCTTGTAAACCTTATACCAAGATTCTATGACGCCACCGAAGGTCAGGTTCTGGTTGATGATGTGGATGTGCGGAGCTTTAATCTTCATTCACTCAGGGAAAAGGTTGCAGTTGCTTTGCAAAAAAGTGAGATTTTCAGCGTGAGCATCGGAGAAAATATACGTTGGGGAAATCCTGACGCTGATGAAGATGAGATTAAGCAGGCAGCCTGCACGGCACAGGCAATGGAATTTATTGAGAGCAAGCCGGAAGGTATGGATACTCAGGTTACTCAGGGCGGAAACAGCCTATCTGGCGGGCAGAAGCAGCGTCTTGCCATAAGCAGGGCAGTACTGAAAAAAGCGGAAATTCTTATATTTGACGACACAACCAGTGCTCTTGATTTAAAAACGGAGGCGAAACTATATGAAGCTTTGAAGAAGGAACACGCATCGGTCACCAAGATTATCATTGCCCAAAGAATTGCATCTGTAAAGGATGCCGACAGGATTGTAGTGTTGGAGAACGGTAAGATTGCAGCCTGCGGAACACATGAAGAGCTGCTTTTTAGCAGTGAAATCTATCAGGATATCTACAATTCGCAGCTTAAGAACGGAGGCGGTATTAATGGCTGAGAAACAATTAATGAGCAATTACAGGGTTCCGGGAATGCGTGGCCCCCGTGACCGTCAGGGCGGTGAGAAGCCGAAGGAGGGAAGGAAAACCTTAAAAAGGCTGGCAGGATATTTTACAGAGGATAAAAGGCGACTTGTGTTTTTAATTATTTCGGTTGTTATTGTGGTGATATGCTCAGTCTATGCACCGAAGCTGCAAAGCAGGGCAATTGATATGATTGCGTCAGGTCAGTTTAGGGAGCTGGCTCAGGTGTTTGCAGTTATGCTTATAGTGTATGGAATACATGCTGTATGTACATTGTTTCAAAGCCGTATAAGTGCCGTATTAAGCCAGCATATAGTAAAGAAGATGAGGGATGATTTATTCAAATGTATTGTCAATCTCCCAATCAAATATCTGGACAGTCATTCCCACGGAGACATTATGAGCAGAATGACAAATGATGTGGAGAATATATCAAATACTGTATCACAGTCAATCAGCTCTCTTGTTTCCGGTGTGCTCACAATAATCGGAACCGTGATTATGATGCTCTATCTATGCCCGCAGTTGGCGCTGCTTTCCTGTGTGACAGTGCTGCTCACAATAGGAGCAACCAGGCTTTTATCAAAGGCAATGCGCAAGTTCTACAGAAAGAGACAGGTGCTCCTTGGCTCTTTAAATGGTACAGTGGAGGAAATGATAAGCGGTTACAAGACAGTTGTGGCATATAACAGGCAGGATGCGGTTATTGATGAGTTTAACACAACCGCAGACGAGCTTACAAAGACAGGAATTATCGCTGAGATATTGGGCGGTTCCATGGGCCCGGTCATGAATGTAATAAATAATATCGGATTTGTTATTATCGCTGCCTTCGGTGGTTACTTTGCTGTTAACCATATTATCTCAATAGGAACGATTTCTGCATTTATAGTGTATGCCAAGCAGTTCGGGCGCCCTATAGATGAGCTTGCCCAGATATACGGACAGATACAGACTGCCATTGCCGGAGCAGAGCGTGTATTTGCAATTATGGATGAGCCTTGTGAGGATAAATCCGGAAGTTATAATATGGATGATGCCAAGGGCGTGATTACATTTAAAAATGTGAATTTCTCCTATGTGGAAGGAAAGCCTGTCCTTAAGGATTTTAATTTAGAGGTTCGGGCAGGGCATAAGGTTGCACTTGTTGGGCAGACCGGAAGCGGCAAGACAACGGTTGTCAATCTGTTAATGAGGTTCTATGATGTGGACAGCGGTAAAATAATGATTGACGGTGTGAATATCAAGGACATTGACTGTAACGAGCTGAGGAAAAACACAGCAATTGTGCTTCAGGACACAGTCTTATTTGCCGATACGGTAAAAAATAATCTGAAATACTCCAAGGAAAACGCATCGGAGGAAGAGGTGGAGAATGCTGCAAGGATGAGCAACTGCCACAGTATGATAAGACATCTTCAAAACGGCTACGATACGGAGCTTACACAGTCAGGGTACAATCTGTCCCAGGGACAGAGGCAGCTCTTGTCAATCGCCAGAGCCTTTCTGGCAAGCCCTAAAATTCTCATTCTTGACGAGGCAACCTCCAGTGTTGATACCCGTACCGAGAAGCACATTCAGGATGCGATGCACAGGCTTATGGAGAACAGAACAAGCCTTATTATAGCCCATAGGCTCTCAACAATTCAGGATGCAGACTGCATTGTCGTGATGGATAACGGCAGAATAGTGGAGACGGGCAATCATGAGGAACTCATAAGTCAGAGGGGAAGATATTATGAATTGTATATGACCCAGTTCGCCGGAAGTGCTACATAAAACTTATGTGAGAATTTTTATCATTTAGGCTTGATTTTTATTTATTTGGGTGTTATTATGAGATAACTCGTAAGGGAGTAGTTAGCGTGTATACGTGATAAGTCAACATACTGATTATTATAATCTGGCTTATCTTAATTAACGAGACTTGCGCATGGTTTATTTGCCATGCGTAAGTCTCGTTTTGCGTTACATGGGAAAAACAATAAAAATACATAAAGAGAATGGAGATTTAGTTATGGGTTTACTGGAATTATTTGTTCTGGCGGTAGGGTTGTCCATGGATGCCTTTGCGGTGTCTGTCTGCAAAGGTCTTGCCATGAAAAAGATTACACTTAAGAGTGCGGTGATTGTAGGTGCATGGTTTGGAGGCTTTCAGGCCTTGATGCCTCTTATAGGATGGCTGCTGGGCAATCAGTTCAAAGCGTATATTACGGCCATTGATCACTGGATAGCCTTTGTGCTGCTGCTCATCATAGGCGCCAACATGGTTAAGGAATCTTTCGGTAAGGATGAGGAGGATGCCAATGCTTCTCTGGGCTTTAAGATTATGCTGCTGCTTGCCATAGCTACAAGTATAGATGCACTGGCGGTGGGAGTAACATTTGCATTTTTGTCCGTCAATATATGGTGGGCAATCGGCTTCATAGGCTGCACTACATTTATTTTGTCGGCAGTGGGCGTAAAGGTAGGAAGCGTGTTCGGAATGAAATATAAATCGAAAGCAGAACTGGCAGGAGGAATTATATTAATTCTGATGGGAACGAAGATTCTGTTAGAGCATTTGGGAATTATTAACTTTTAAAAAAGCTGCCTTAAGGAGACTTAGGGCAGCTTTCATTTCAGTATAGGACTGTATTTCAAGCATTAACAGCGCGCATAACCTTGGAACGTTCGATAGCTTTTACAATCGTAATGGATACGGCAATTTTGACAAGGTCCGGAAGAATATATGGTGTGACACACCAGCCCAGCGCTGTTGCCAGCCCAATAGCACTCTTGGAGTTAGTGTAGACAACCATGAACCATGCAGTACCGAAAGCGTAGCATAAGATAAGGCCGATTACCATGGAAACGGTAAGTACAGGAATACTCTTTCCGAATTTCCCGGTGATAAGTCCTACGCTTAAGGCAGTAAAAATGAAGCCGATAATGTAACCGCCGGTGGTGCCGAGAAGAATGCCAATTCCGCCTTTCATTTCGGCAAAAACGGGAAGTCCCACTGCACCTAACAGACAGTAGACAACAACAGCGGTCAGACCATTCTTAAGCCCAAGGATGCCAAGGGTGGTAAAGACTGCGAAGGTCTGGAGTGTGAATGGTGCAAATGGTGCAGGAAGAGGGATGCTAATCCATGCGCACACTGCTGTCAGTGCAACGAACAGAGCAATAAGTGCAATTTCTTTTGTGGTATAGAGTGATTTTTTCATATGTCCTCCTTATCATGTAATTACTTTATAATTATTTTAAGTAATTGCGAAACTCTGTGTTCTAATACCGGACATTGTACAATTTCACTATATTACCGCCGGACACGCTCTCGCTGCTTGCTACACACAGCGGTGCATAAGCGGCTAAACCACAGCCGCAAAGCACCGGCGGTAGCAAAGCATCCGGCTTGCAATATAGTGAAATTGCACAATTGTTCAGTGATAAGAATGAGTTTCGCAATTTCATTTATAATTATTTACATGAAAGGAGTATAATATAGAAATATAGAAATGTCAACCTAAAAATAAAATAGGTTGACATTGATTAAATGATGTAGAATATATGGACGAAAAGGAAAAAATTGTGTATACTACAAAATGGTATAATAGAATATTAAAGGATGAAGCAGAATGAGTATTTTGAATGTTGAAAACTTAAGTCATGGCTTTGGTGACAGAGCTATTTTTAAAGATGTGTCTTTCAGACTGTTGAAGGGAGAGCATATCGGATTAATCGGAGCTAACGGAGAAGGTAAGTCCACATTTATGAGCATAATTACAGGTAAGCTTATGCCGGATGAGGGCAAGGTTGAGTGGGCTAAGAATATGAAGGTGGGTTACCTTGACCAGCATGCGGTGCTTGAGAAGGGAATGAGTATCAGGGATGTTCTAAAGAGTGCATTTTCAGATTTGTTTGCCATGGAAGAGAGAATGAACAGTATATGTGATATTATGGCAGCAGGCACTGAGACGGACATGGATGCATTGATGGAGGAAATGGGAGTTATTCAGGAGCTTCTGATGGCACATGATTTCTATATAATCGATTCTAAGGTTGAGGAAGTAGGACGAGCATTAGGACTTGAGGATATCGGAATGGATAAGGATGTAACAGAGCTTTCGGGAGGACAGCGTACCAAGGTACTGCTTGCTAAGCTTCTGCTTGCCAAGCCTGATATTCTGCTGCTTGATGAGCCCACGAACTATCTTGATGCAGGTCATATTGAGTGGCTTAAGCGTTACCTTCAGGAGTATGAGAATGCATTTATTCTCATTTCCCATGACATACCTTTCCTTAACAGTGTAATCAATCTCATTTATCATATGGAGAATCAGGAGCTGAACCGTTATGTCGGTGATTACGATAAATTTCAGGAAGTATATGCCATGAAGAAGGCACAGAAGGAAGCCGCATATAACAGACAGCAGAAGGAGATTGCGGAACTTGAGGATTTTGTGGCGAGGAATAAAGCAAGAGTAGCCACACGTAATATGGCTATGTCACGGCAGAAGAAGCTTGACAAGATGGAGCTTATTGAAAAGACTGTGGAAAGACCGAAGCCGGAATTCCACTTTATGGAGGCACGTACTCCGGGAAGATATATTATTCAGACAAGGCAGCTTGTAATCGGCTATGATGAGCCACTTTCAAGACCACTTGATTTTACCATGGAACGCGGCGAAAAGGTGGTTCTGTTTGGTGCAAACGGCATCGGTAAGACAACACTGCTTAAGAGTATACTTGGACTTATACCTTCTCTTGGAGGAGAGATAGAGCTTGGCGATTATCTTGAGACAGGCTATTTTGAACAGGAGATGGCATCGGGCAACAGAAATACCTGCATTGAGGAGATATGGAAAGAATTTCCGGGCTACACCCAGTATCAGGTGCGCTCTGCACTTGCAAAATGCGGACTTACGACCAAACATATTGAGAGTCAGGTTCAGGTATTAAGCGGAGGGGAGCAGGCTAAGGTGCGATTGTGCAAGCTTATCAACCGTGCGTCGAATGTACTGCTTCTAGATGAGCCAACCAATCATCTGGATGTTGATGCCAAGGAGGAACTTAAGAGGGCACTTAAGGAATACAAGGGAAGTATTCTTCTAATCTGCCATGAACCGGAATTTTATGAAGGACTGGCCACAAGAGTCGTTGATTGCTCTGAGTGGAGCCTCAGAGTATAAAAGAGAGGGAGTATTAAGTGGAAATGAAGGATTGCAGTAAGAAAATATCTGGGAGTTGTCCCTACGGAAAAGGAGTTATGCTTATTACCTTGCTTATGGTGCTGTGCATGTGCTTGACAGCCTGTCGTAAGGAAGAGGAAAGCACCGAGGAGCCTTTTGTTGTGAAGATAGGCGTACTTCTTGACTTTAGCGGGGAAAGAGCGGAACAGTCAGAGCAGATATATAAGGCAACGCAGTTGGCAGTTGATGAGATTAACGCTGCCGGAGGAGTACTTACCGATGGCTACAGCATTGAACTGATTCGCAAGGATGATATGGGAGATTATATGAACTCCGTTGCAGGGTATTATCAGCTTGCACAGGAGGGGGTATGTGCTGTAATAGGAACTAATAATGCTCAGGGAATGAAGGAGCTTGTTTCGGCAGGTAACAGCGCAAATGTGCCGATTATCACCCCGGTTATAACGGACGATTTTGTTGTTGATGCATCGAATTTCAGCTTTCAGTCCTGCTTTTCCGATAAGTATATGACCAAGGCATTGGCAGGTTATGCCGTGGAGGAATTGGGAATAGAGAATGTTGCTCTGCTGTATGAGGCATCAGATGAAAAAAATATAATTCTGTATGAGAATTTTGCTGCATCAGCACTTTCGCAAGGACTTGGAATAGCATATGCGGCCGAGCTCAATGGGCTTAGTGAGACAGTCCTGGAAGAAGCATTTGCAAGAATTGTACAATCAGATGCTGATGCTGTATTCTTCCCTGCAACTACAGAGGATATGGAGACGTTGATTTTTAAGGCTGCAAAAAAAAGCGGATACAAGGGAGTGTTCCTAGGTCTGCCTGAGTATGCCGAAATTAAGGAAGATACATGTGGATATGAGATATATGTGCCGTGCAATATGGCTGCGGACAATGATGACCCACAGATTAGTACATTTGTGAACAGGCTTGAAGATGTAAGCTGTGATGGCATTAGACCGGCATACGATGCAGTCTATATGATTCGAGATGCCATAGAAGCGGGATATCTTGCAACACCTGCTTCGATAGCACTTAAGCTGCCATTCCTCGAGGGCGAGACATTACTTGGCAATTATTCAATAGGCGCGTATGGTGATGTACAGAAGTCAGTGGATTTCATACGGATAAAGAACGGCTCTGCAAATTATTGCGGAAGCATATTCGAATGATACTTACATCAAAAAAAGATATGAAGGGCTAAAATATGAAGAAATTGTTGGTTTATTTAAAAGGATATAAGAAGGAGACTATACTGGCACCGCTCTTTAAGATGCTAGAGGCATCCTTTGAGCTGTTCGTGCCGTTAGTCATTGCGGCTATTATTGATACAGGTATTGAGAACAGAGATATTCCCTATATTGTCAGGATGGCGCTTCTGTTAATTGTTCTTGCGGTTATAGGACTTACATGTTCACTGACTGCACAGTACTTTTCTGCAAAGGCGGCAGTAGGTTTTGCGGCAAAGCTCAAATCTGCATTGTTTGCGCACATTGAGGCATTGTCATTTAAAGAGATAGATACTCTGGGTACTTCGACGCTGATTACAAGAATGACGAGTGATGTCAATCAGGTGCAATCCGGGGTCAATCTTGTACTGCGTCTTTTCCTGCGCTCTCCGTTTATAGTTTTCGGTGCCATGATTATGGCATTTACCATTGATGTGAAGGCTGCGCTTATTTTTGTGGTTGCGATACCGCTTCTTGCAATTGTGGTATTTGGAATCATGCTGATAAGCATTCCTCTCTTTAAGAAGGTGCAGGGGGCGCTGGATGCGGTGCTGGGTGTTACCAGACAGAATCTTACAGGTGTGCGTGTTATTCGTGCTTTCCATCAGGAGGCTAGCGAAATTGACAGCTTCGACGAGAAAAACGATAAGCTTACGGGATTACAGAAGTATGTGGGAAGAATATCTGCTCTTATGAATCCTGTTACATTCATCATTGTAAACGGAGCTATCGCTGCATTAATCTGGGTGGGAGCCATCAGGGTTGACAACGGAATAATCTCACAGGGTGAGGTTGTAGCGTTGGTAAATTATATGTCACAGATACTTGTGGAACTGGTTAAGCTTGCCAATCTCATAATCACCGTGACCAAGGCTGTTGCCTGTGGTAATCGCATACAGTCGGTATTTGAAATTTCTTCTTCAATGGAGGAGGGGAAAGTCCCTATGGATGGTGTTGCCGAGTATGCCGTAGAATTTAATAATGTGGATTTGTGTTATAATGAAGGCGCTGACAATTCGTTGTCGGAAATTGATTTTAAGGTCAAAAAGGGTGAGACCGTGGGAGTTATCGGAGGTACAGGCTCCGGTAAGACTTCTCTTGTGAGCCTTATTCCCCGCTTTTATGATGCCTCCAGAGGCGAAGTGATTGTAAATGGTATAAATGTCAGGGAATACAGCTTTGATGAGCTTAGAAAGCAGGTTGGAATTGTTATGCAGAAGGCAGTCCTGTTTAAGGGGACAATCAGAGAAAATCTAAGCTGGGGGAAGAAGGATGCCACCGATGAAGAGATGTGGCAGGCGCTTGAGGCAGCACAGGCGAAGGAGTTCGTCGAGGGCAAGGACGGCGGACTGGATTTTGAGATTACCCAGGGAGGAAAGAACCTTTCCGGTGGTCAGAGACAGAGACTTACCATTGCCAGAGCGCTTGTAGGCAGACCGGACATACTCATTCTTGATGACAGTGCTTCAGCGCTGGACTATGCCACAGATGCAAAGCTTAGACAGGCGATAGCCAACCTTCCCGGAACCATGACGGTGTTCATTGTATCCCAGCGTACGGCTTCAATCATGCATGCGGACAAGATTATCGTGCTTGATGACGGACAGATAGTTGGCATGGGTACACAGGATGAACTGCTTGAGAGCTGTGAGGTATATAAGGAAATATACAATTCCCAGTTCAAAAAAGCAGGTGAGGCTTAGGAGGTGTGGCTATGGCTAAGGTAAGAAAGCTGACAAAAAACGATAAGAGTACAATTGTTAAGGTTTTAAAATATATCAAAAAATACAGTATTTTTCTCGTATTCTCCGTATTGCTTGCGGCAGTAACCGTGGCGTGCACATTGTATGTACCCATTCTCACAGGTAATGCAATTGACCTGATTATAGAAAAGGGTCTGGTGGATTTTGACGGAATATTTGCAATTATCAGAATGATGGTGATTGTAATCCTCACAGGGGCGCTGGCACAGTGGCTTATGAACGTGTGCAACAATAAGATTACCTACAATGTTATCAGAGATATCCGAGAGGAGGCAATCCGTAAGATAGAGGTACTTCCGCTTAAATATATCGATGGACATCCTTACGGCGATGTTGTAAGCCGTGTCATCGCGGATGTTGACCAGTTTGCGGACGGTCTGCTAATGGGGTTTACACAGCTTTTTACAGGAGTAATCACAATTCTCGGAACTCTGGGCTTTATGCTGACGGTAAGTGTTCCGATTACACTGGTTGTGGTATGCGTGACGCCGCTTTCACTTTTTGTGGCGGCATATATAGCTAAGAATACGCACTCAATGTTCAAAAAGCAGTCCGAGACACGCGGAGAGCAGACGACCATTATTGATGAGATGATTGGCAATCTGAAGGTTGTTAAGGCATACAGCCAGGAAAAAGAGGTTCAGGTCAGGTTTGATGAGGTGAACAACCGCCTTGAAAAATGCTCTCTTAAGGCTATTTTCTTTTCCTCAATTACTAATCCGTCCACCCGTTTTGTCAACAGCATTGTATATATGTTAGTGGCGCTTACGGGGGCAATATTTGCTGTACACGGGCGCTTAAGCGTAGGTAAGCTTTCATGTATGTTAAGCTACGCAAACCAGTATACCAAGCCGTTTAATGAGATATCGGGAGTGGTGACGGAACTGCAGAATGCACTCACCTGTGCAGGACGAGTTATGGAGCTTATTGAGGAGGAACCGCAGGTTCCTGATGCCGAGGACGCTGTGAACATTACCGCGGACGGAAGTGTTGAATTAGCTGATGTGTGTTTTACCTATGTGCCTGAGCAGAAGCTTATTGAGAACTTCAATCTGTCTGTCAAGCCGGGGCAGCGTTTTGCCATTGTGGGACCTACAGGCTGTGGCAAGACAACACTTATCAACCTGCTTATGCGTTTTTACGATGTGGATTCGGGAAGTATCAAGGTTGCAGGAAGGGATATCAGGAATATCACAAGAGGAAGCCTAAGAACCTCCTATGGTATGGTACTTCAGGAGACATGGCTTAAAAACGGAACCATACGGGATAACCTTAAGATGGGTAAGCCGGAGGCCACTGACGAGGAAATGATTGCAGCCGCCAAGGCATCCCACGCCCACAGCTTTATCAAGAGGCTGCCACAGGGTTATGATACAGTGATAAATGAGGACGGTGGAAGCCTGTCCCAAGGGCAGAAGCAGCTTCTGTGCATTGCAAGGGTAATGCTGTGTCTGCCGCCGATGCTGATTCTTGACGAGGCAACTTCATCCATAGATACAAGAACCGAAATCAAGATTCAGGAAGCCTTTGCCCGGATGATGAAAGGCAGAACCAGCTTCATTGTTGCCCACAGACTGTCAACCATTCGTGAGGCGGATGTGATTCTGGTTATGAAGGACGGAAAGATTATAGAGCAGGGCAATCACGAAAAACTGCTGGCACAGGGGGGCTTCTATGCCAACCTATACAACAGCCAGTTTGCATAACAAATAACTACGGAAACGAGGAAAGCTATGAACAGCATTATGGGTAAGAGAATCGTCGTTAAGGTGGGAACTTCCACCCTGACACACGCTACAGGACATCTTAATATACGAAGGGTTGAGAAACTTGTGAGGACCATCGCCGACCTGCAGAATGCAGGTAACCAGATGATTATGGTGTCAAGTGGTGCGGTGGCACTGGGAATGAGTAAAATTGGAATGCGGGAGCGACCGAAGGATACTCCCGGCAAGCAGGCATGTGCTGCTGTGGGACAGTGCGAGCTTATGGATATGTATGACAAAAGATTTTCCGAGTATGGTGTGACTGTTGCACAGCTTCTGCTTACAAAGTATGTTCTTATAGAGGATAGGAGAAGAAATGTGGAGAACGCCATGGCTAGACTCTTAGAGCTTGGCGTGATTCCTATTGTCAATGAAAATGATACTGTTGCCATTGATGAGCTGGAGCTTGAGGTGGGGGAGAATGACTCACTAGCGGCCATTGTTGCCTCGGTGGCAAAGGCCGATATGCTCATTATTATGTCTGATATTGACGGTCTGTATGACAAAGACCCGCATAAGTACAGTGACGCAAAGCTTATTTCCGAGGTTTTTGAGGTTACGGACGAGATAAGGAGTCTTGCAGGCGGTGCGGGCTCAAGCCTTGGCACCGGAGGAATGGCAACCAAGATAAGGGCAGCTGCTATTGCCAAGGAAAACGGAATTGATATGGTTATAATGAATGGAAATAATCCGGAAGCCTTGTATGATATATGTGAAGGTAAGAGCGTAGGAACACGCTTTTACGCATAGTGCATAGTGCGGAGACTGTGGTTTTACGGACTATAACGGAGAAGAGGAAATGCTGTTTGCATCAATGACTTTTTTGTGGATATTTCTGCCTGTTGTCATAATTGTTAATGCAGTGCTGTCCATGGTTAAATTTGAAAATAGGGAAAACAGGATTCTTGCGAAGAATATATGGCTTCTTATTGCAAGCCTTGTATTCTACGCATGGGGTGGAATATATTATCTGCTGATAATGATTTCTTCTATTGCTGTTAATTATGTTGGGGGAAGAATAATAGGCCGTATCGGGGCATACGATACCCTGCGCAGGAAGAGATGCCTGATACTTGTGCTTGTTCTTGACCTTGGAATACTGTTTGCCTTTAAGTATTTTAATATGGTTGTAATGCTCCTGGAAAATCTTATAGCAGCAATCATGGGAGAGCGGGGAAGCTTCATGAACATGCTGCTCATGGAGGGAACCGGTTCTTTGGGGATTAAGGAAATAGTGCTTCCCATAGGTATTTCTTTTTTCACATTTCAGGCAATGTCCTATGTGATTGATGTGTATACGGGTAAGGTGAAGGTTCAGAAAAGTATCCTGCAGTTTGCACTGTATGTGTCATTTTTTCCACAGCTTATTGCAGGACCAATTGTGAAGTACAGTGATGTGGCGGAGCAGATTGAGGACAGAAAGGAAACAACAGGTCTTTTCTACTCCGGGCAGAGACGTTTCTGCTTCGGTCTTGCAAAAAAGGTGCTGCTTGCCAATACCTTTGCCGTGACAGCGGATGCAGTATTTGGACTTGAGCCTTCCAAGATGGGAAGCAGCGTGGCATGGCTTGGAGCACTGGCGTACACCATGCAGATATATTATGATTTTTCCGGTTACTCCGATATGGCAATAGGACTCGGAAGAATGTTTGGATTTCGATTCAAGGAAAATTTCAATTATCCTTATACTGCCGTTTCTATACAGGAATTCTGGAGGCGTTGGCATATATCATTGTCATCATGGTTCAAGGAATATGTATATTTTCCCCTTGGCGGAAGCCGATGTTCGAAGGGAAGGACATGCCTTAACATTCTTATAGTATTTTTGCTTACGGGAGTCTGGCACGGAGCTAATTTTACATTTATTGTATGGGGATTGTTCTATGCACTGCTCCAGATAATAGAACGCCTGTTTCTAAAGAAGCTGCTTGACAGTAATCCTGTAAAACCCATTAACTGGCTGTACACCATGCTCATGGTTGTAATCGGCTGGGTGCTGTTCCGCTCGGACAATATAATCTACGCCGGACAGTTCTTAAAGGCAATGTTTGTTCCGACAACAGGAATCCACAGCGTTCTTGAATTTATGTCCATGAAGCTGCTTATTGCATTCGTTGCTGCACTTGTGGTAATGGGCTTTATTTCAAGAGCCTCGGCAGAAGTGTATAAGAAAATCAGAACGAATGAGGGGGTTATGCTGGTGGATACAGCATTTACAGCAGTGCTGCTCATTGCCTCTATTATTAGCATTGTAAGCGGAACTTATAATCCGTTCATATATTTTCAGTTTTAATTATCCATAATAACGGTGTCACCAGAATGAAAGGAGAGTCTGTATGAATCATATGCATGAAGTAAGTGAAATTCTGAAAAAATATAAGGCTAATATGGACAATCAGAAAGAGCTGGATGAGAAGCTTCTGACCAGGATGGAGAAAAAAGACTGGATTGAATGCTTACTGAATCGCGCTGCTCAGATGCAGCAGATGTTCACTGAGAATGGTCAACTGATTCAGAAGCTGGAAGTGCTGCTTAAAGAACCGTTGGCCGAAGATACCGCACAGATTCTTTATGATGAAGTACATCAGATGTATTGGGACGGATATGATGACTGCCAGATTCTTCTTCCGATGATACACAAATTGATTGCATATTATGAGCAGACTAACATGGCGGATAAAATTACTTTTTTGTATGGAGCAGCGTACTATGAAGAAAACGAAATCCAAAATCGTCGTGACGGAAGTGGCATGATGTCAACAGAATATAACCTCAAGGTTCTGGCCTTTAAGCCGGATTATTTTGAACTTCCTTACGATGCAAGAAGACGTTTCTGGGGAGCCTACTACAATGTGATTGTTGTAGCTATGGGAAATCGGTTGATTGATGTAGATACTTCATACTGTTATTTTAAGCAGGCCCGGGAATTATGGAACAATCCCCATGTTCAGGAATTGGATGGAAAGGATGAAGCTATAACCTCTATTGTAGAGCGAATTTGTAATGAATGGCTGGCAGCAGAGGAGTACATAGAAGATACCGGTGAAGAAACTAAGGCTGCATTCTGCCAGCTTGCATGTAATACATATGAAAAAGAGCTGAAAGAAAATGACAGCATTTGTGATGTGAACAGCGAGGTATATGCTGCATATCTGCATGCGCAGGTATTGCTTGGAAAAAGAGACTGGGGTTCTATTGTTGATGAATATTTTGGATATTATTATGACAAAATACAAAGCTACCATGGATCAGTAGACATGACTGATGAGGATTATTATTTTATAATGAATACTCCTCTGACTATAGAACGCTGGCTGAAGTATGACATTCCTGATGGAAAAAGAAAAACTATTATGAATGTTTTAAAGAAGCTGACTAAGGAGACCTGGTATCAGAAACTTACAAAACTTTCTTCTCCCTTTGTAAATGAGGTAATGTCACATTGGTGCTTTACAATGATGAAATATATGGATACACAGGATGAAAAGGAACTATGGTTGTTTGAACTGCTGATTAGAAGACAACTTCCTACTTATCTGCACTCTGTAATGGTTATGCACCTTGCCGAAGCATTATGCAGTGAAGTAAAAGTGAGCCGACCGGAATTGTTTGACAGTCTCACAGGAATAAAAAAGAAAGATATACAGGATTATGTGCATTGCTGTGCTCTGTTACATGATGTAGGCAAAACAAAGATTACGGATATTGTGAATACTCAGGGAAGAAAGCTGTGGGATAAAGAATTTTGCGGTATCAAACAGCATCCTGTATATGGAGCGGAAATGGTAAATACGGACCGTGACCTTGCAAAATATCATGACGTGGTAATCGGGCATCACAAATTCTATGATGGTAAAGGTGGATATCCGGAAGATTTTGACAACACATCATCCCCCTACAGAATTATCATTGACCTTATTACAATATGTGATTGTATTGATGCAGCCACGGATAATCTCGGCCGGAATTATAAAACAGCCAAAACCCTGGACATGGTATTGAAGGAATTGATAGAAGGCAAGGGACATCGTTATAACCCTGACCTGGTGGAGGTTATTGAGAAGTCGGAAGGACTTAGGAAGAAAATGCAGTACATTGTAAGTGAAGGAAGAATGGATATTATGTATCGTGCATATTTCGAGAACGTATGATAAATAAGTCATGCAATTTATGCCGGTAGGCTGTTATTGGTTTATGAAATAATAGCTCGCAAGTGGCGAAGATACGCCATTTGTGAGCTTGTTTTTTTGCTGTGGTTTCAGCTTGTTTTTTTCACCTGCTTTTTTTAGCAATAAATGATAATTTGTTGACATTTTTTAGTAAGATAATAATTGTGGGCTGCTATAAAATTAAGTCAGAAATAATGTATACGAGGAGAAGGAATATGGAAAGCAGGCTTGTACATAAAACATACAGAAATATGTTTAAGGAAATTGGGTATACCGAAGCAGAAATAGAAAAAAGGCTTGAGACTATCAGACAGTTTTATTTTTATGGCGGGGAAGATGAGAGAGTGTATTATCCTGTAGGAGAAGATATGGGGTATATCTGTGATACGGGCAATAACGATGCCAGAACCGAGGGTATGTCCTATGGCATGATGATATGCGTGCAGTTAGACATGAAGGAGGAGTTCGACAGAATCTGGAAGTGGGCTAAGACATATATGTGGATGAGCGAAGGGGTGAATGAGGGTTATTTTGCATGGTCATGTGCCACAGACGGAAGGAAAAATGCCAACGGACCTGCGCCGGACGGCGAGGAGTTCTTTGCCATGGCATTGTTCTTTGCAGCTCACCGCTGGGGTAATGGTGAGGGAATATTTAACTATGAAAAAGAGGCACAGGAGATTCTCCATGCCTGCATACATAAGGGTGAGAACGGAAGAGCCGGAGCACCGATGTGGAACAGGGAGAATCATCAGATACTTTTTGTTCCGGGAATTGATTTTACAGACCCTTCATATCACCTTCCACATTTTTATGAGCTTTTTGCTCTGTGGGCTTACGAGGAGGACAGAGAGTTCTTTAAGTACGCAGCTAAGGCAAGCAGGGAGTACCTTGTTAAGGCGTGCCACCCGGTTACGGGCTTTTCGGCAGAGTATGCGGAGTTTGACGGAAACCCTATGAGCAGGAAACTTCCATGGACTACTGACAGACATGACTGGTTTTTCAGTGACTCTTACAGGACGGTTGCCAATATCGGACTTGATTATGAATGGTTCGGCATAGATGAGGGACAGTGTAAGGCAGCAGAGAATATCCAGAGATATCTCGCAGAAGATGGACGCAACGGCAACTATTCTATCTATGAAGTGAATGGTGAAAGGGTGGGGAATCAGGCGCTTCATCCTACAGGACTTCCTGCCACAATCGCGCAGGCATCTCTGGCGGTTAAGGATATCGAGGTCAGCAGAGAATGGATAGAGCGCTTATATAACATGGAAATGCGTACCGGAAGATGGAGATATTATGATAACTGTCTGTATTTCTTCGCCTTTCTGGCACTGAGCGGAAATTACAGAATCTATTAAGAAGAAGGAGAAGGCAAGATGGGAATAGCAGCACCTAAGGATCCGGAGAAGAAGAGGGCGGGTTTTTACATAATGAGAAATAAGGATGTCTTCGGTTCACCGATGCCGGATGGAAGAGGAGTACAGTTCCTTTACCAGAATGATGGAAGAATTGTAAACAGTGCAAAGCTGGTGGGTGGAATTGAAGACGAGGACATGCTTAAGATGCTGGTAAGGACAGAGGATTTCCGGAAGCTAGTCTATGGTATTGGAGTTACCGTGGAGATGGATGAGCCGGAGGAGGTTACCTTCGCTTTCCAGATGTACGGGCGAACCAATCCATATGTGTCAGGCACCACCATAAGTAAGAAGGTTATGGCTGATGGTATGGAAAACATAATCAAGTGTAGCGAAGTCCAATGGTCGGATGATGACGATATAATTGGACAGATAAGATTTGAAATGAAGGAATCAGGGGAATTTGCCAAGGTCGCAGTTAAGCTGTATCTGAATGATGGATATACTGCTCCTGAAGTTCAGGAAGAGAATGAGGTTGATTTTAATTCGGATTCCTACAGGGAAATGCTTGAGAGCTCAATTGTGAGTATGGGAAACACAAAGAGACTGGAAAAGGCAATCTGCCGTGCAAGAGCCGGAGAGGATGTCACCATAGCATATATCGGAGGCTCAATTACTCAGGGAGCGGGAGCAATCCCGATTAATACACAGTGCTATGCATATAAATCCTACTGTGGATTGTGCAACATATTGGGGGTAGAGCAGGATAAGAATGTTCATTACATAAAGGCGGGTGTGGGAGGCACACCTTCAGAGCTTGGAATGATCAGATATGAGAGAGACGTGCTGAGAGATTATTCAGTGAAGCCTGATATCGTGGTGGTTGAGTTCGCAGTGAATGATGCAGGGGATGAGACCGGCGGCGTATGCTATGAATCTCTTGTAAGAAAGATACTTATGTCGGATAATGAACCGGCTGTTGTACTGCTGTTCTCGGTATTTTCCGATGATTACAATCTGGAAGACAGATTAAGACCTGTGGGAGAACGATATAATCTACCGATGGTAAGTGTAAAAGAGTGTGTTGTTCCCCAGTTCTATAATGCGGCTAAGAGGATAATCACAAAAAATCAGTTCTTTTATGACTGCTATCATCCGACCAACAACGGCCATACGGTTATGTCAGACTGTCTGTGTACTCTTTTCTCCGCTGTAAATGAAATGGCTGATAAGACCATGGAAGCTGCAGGGGGAAGTCCTGGGGCTGCACTGGATATTATCGGTGATACTACATTTGCAGGTGATGAGGTTGAAGCATACTACGGAAAAGCCTTTGAGAAAGTAGAACTGCTTGACAGGCAGAATATTGCCGGTATGGATATTGTTGAAGCTTTCGACATGGGAAGTTTTGAAGAACGGGATGAGGAGCTCCAGTGTGTGGAGATGGATGTGAATATTAACACAACGCCGGAGTTTCCATATAACTGGAAATACAATCATGGAGGAATACCATTTAGTATGGATATAAAATGCCGTTCTCTGGTCATGATTAACAAGGATTCTGCATCAGCCATGGCAGGCAAGGCAGAGGTATATGTAAACGGAGAGAAAGTGCTTATCGTTGACCCGAGAAAGAACGGCTGGACCCACTGCAACCCGCTCATCTGTTTTGCGGACAGGGAACAGGATACATATCATGTTGAGGTAAAGATGGCACAGGGGGACGAAAATAAGGATTTCACCATACTCGGCTTTGGTGTGGTAAGATAAAAGGTACAATGTTATTTTATGTCATGGAGGGTTATAATGAGAAGGAAAAAATTACTTAAAAAGTATCTGGTTGTAATGCTGGCAGTGCTTCAGATTTCGTCAGTTACAGCAGGGTGTGCAGCCAATTCTTCCAAGGAAAATACAGCCACAACAGTGGCTGGACAAGAGATTGAGACACAGACAGAAAGTCAGACGGAGAGCGAAACACAGAAGGAAACTGAGACAACGACAGAGAAGGAAACTGAGACTGCAACCCAGCAGGAAACAACGGAATCACCATATCAGTATGAGCAGGGGCTGTATGAGTTCTATCAGGATGACTTTATGATTGGTGTTGCACTTCCAAGCGCAATAATCAAGAATGAAGGGAAAAAGCTGAGAGCCACCATACTTAATAATTTTAACAGTATTACCTGTGAGAATGAGATGAAGCCGGATGCGCTTCTTGATAAGGCCACATGTCAGGCAAATCTTGAGGAGTGCTATACAAATCCTGCAGTCAAGTTCGACAGCTGCATGCCGGCAATTAATTTTGCCCTGGATAATAATCTTAAGATAAGACTTCACACTCTTGTATGGCACAGCCAGACGCCGGACTGGTTCTTCACCGAGGACTATACGGACAACGGAGAGCTTGTATCAAGGGATGTGATGCTTGCGAGAATGGAGAATTACATTAAGTCAGTACTTGAATACTTTGATACAAACTATCCTGAGCTTGTATATGCCGTTGATGTATGTAATGAGGCCTTTGACACCGGAGACGGCGATGCGGACGGCGTTCGTATGAAGAAGAATAAATGGTATGATACCGTGGGGGCGGATTATTACTATCAGGCATTCGTGTTTGCGAGAAAGTATGCACCGAGCTATATGAAGCTGTTCTACAATGACTACGGCTGTATGTACAAGGTTGATTCCATATTAAGTCATCTTGAGAAGGCAAAGGAAGAAGGACTTATAGACGGAATAGGAATGCAGTCACATCTGGATATTAATGATGACATCAAGTACAAGTTCCTTGGCGCTGTTAAGAAATTCTGCGAAGCAGGGTATGAACTGCAGATAACAGAACTTGATATCGGAATGGATGAGTACACCGACGCCAATATCAAAAGGCAGGGAAGAAAGTACAAGGTATTATTCAGCGGATTAAAGGAATTGAGAGAAGAAGGCTACAATATAACCAGTGTTACAATATGGGGGATCAATGATAACAATACATGGAGAGCGGGAAAGTATCCTCTGCTCTTTGATGGAAAGAACAACCCGAAGCCTGCCTATGGCGGAGCAATGCTGGATGAGAATATACCGGCTATTGATTAATCTGCCGTGGGCGAAATAATATAATAAGGAGAAGGATTATGGGATTTTCAATAATAGATGGGGAAAAAGTGGTTCCGATTCTCATTGAGGAAAATACATTCAGCGGAATAAGGAAAATTGCTAACGTCGTAGCAGAGGATATTTTTTCCGTATGTGGCAGAAAACCGGAGATTATTGATGAGCATGGTCTGAAGGGGGTCACAGGCAGGAATATAATAATCTGTGGGGTTTGGGGACAAAGTGACATACTTTCCGGGCTGGCCGCAGAGGGAAAGTTCAAGCCTGAAACAGTATCCGGAAAGTGGGAAGTATATTCAAATTTCTTTGTGGAACACCCTTTTGAGGGAATAGACAGAGCGCTTGTTATAGCAGGAAGTGATAAGCGAGGTGCAATCTATGGTCTGTTTTCATTGTCGGAGTATGCAGGCGTTACAGCCTTTGAATATTTTGGAGATACAAAGCCGGTTGTTAGAGACAATATTGTTATTGAGGATGATTTTATTGTTACTTCAAAGGAACCGAGTGTCAGGTACAGAGGATTTTTTATCAATGATGAATGGCCGTGCTTCGGAACATGGGTCAGCGAACATTTCGGAGGCTTCAATGCCAGGGCATATGAGAAAATTTTTATTTTTCTGCTTAGAATGAAAGGTAATTATCTCTGGCCTGCAATGTGGAGTGCATCATTCCCCCTTGATGGTCCCGGAAGTGCCAATGAAGAGCTGGCGGATGAACTGGGGGTGGTCATGGGATATTCACATCATGAGCCATGTCTCAGGGCAAGTGAGGAGTGGGATAAGGTCAGAGGTGTAAATACGAAGTACGGCAATGAGTGGAATTATGCCACCAATAAGGACGGACTTATTAATTATTGGAAGGATGCACTTATCAGAAGCGGAAAGTACGATAATCTCATAACAATCGGAATGAGGGGCGAGAGGGATACATCAATGCTTGGCGACAATTCCACCATGAGGGAAAATGTAGAGCTTCTCAAGGAAATTATCACAGCCCAGAAAGAGCTTATACGTCAGTATGTGGTTCCTCACAGGGACAATCCGCCCATGCTGCTTGCACTCTACAAGGAGGTGGAGCAGTATTACTATGGTGATGACGAGATAGAAGGCCTTGCGCAGTGGCATGAGCTGGATGATGTCATCTGCATGCTCTGCGAGGATAATTTCGGATATACCAGAACACTTCCCACCGAAAAGATGCGCATGGCGGGCAAGAAGTTCGGAATGTATTATCATCTTGATTATCATGGTGGACCGGTATCCTATGAGTGGGTGGACTCCACACCTTTTTCCCTTATATGGGAGCAGATGTGCCAGGTATATGACTCCGGCATAAGGGATGTTTGGATTGTGAACGTAGGTGATGTCAAGTTCCATGAGGTTCCCTTAAGCTACTTTATGGCACTTGCCTATGACTATGATAAATGGGGAAGCGGTAACCTAAACAGCTATCAGGAATACATAGAGAAA
>CAMAKT010000019.1 GCA_945836135.1 uncultured Clostridia bacterium
CTTATCTGCCATAATAAAACACCTTTACCTTCCCAAATTTGTGTAACGAACTGCTCTAATTGCGGCTCTTTAGTGGCATAAAAGCCCACTTCAACGCATCGTATTATAATATAATAAAATGCAAATGTCAACCTTTGGATTTTTTGCTATACAAGACTGTCATCCAGCAACTTCATAAGTTCATCCATGCTCTCGGCCATATTCACCGCATTGCGCAGTGCCGATGAGTTTTTAAGTCCCGATGTATACCATGCCACATGCTTGCGCATCTCACGGACACCTATATATTCCCCCTTGTACTTAAGCTGGAGCGCGGCATGCTTTTTTATCATCGCCTTGATTTCTTCCACATTCGGTCTTGGAGGGAGCAGTCCCGTCCTGCGGTACTCATTTATCCTGGAAAAAATCCATGGGTTGCCTCTGGCACCCCTGCCAATCATCACTCCTGCACAGCCTGTCTGTTCTTCCATGGCAAGTACATCCTCTGCGCTGTTCACATCGCCGTTTCCTATGACAGGTATATGAACACGCTCCACAACCTGACGGATAATGTCCCAGTCAGCCTTGCCTGAATAGAACTGCTCTCTGGTTCGACCGTGAACCGCCACCGCCGCTCCGCCGGACTCTTCCACTATGTGGGCAATCTCAGGTGCATTGACCATATCATCGTTAAAACCCTTGCGAATCTTTACCGTCACCGGTTTTTTTACGGCCTTAGCCATTGCCTCAACTATCTGTCCCACCAGCAGGGGATTTTTCATAAGGGCACTTCCCTCGCCATTGTTGACAATCTTAGGCACCGGACATCCCATGTTAACATCAAAAATATCAAAAGGACGTTCTTCCAGCCTCTTTGCCATGTCCGCCATAATCTGTGGGTCTGAGCCGAAAAGCTGCAATGATATGGGATTTTCCTCGGGTTCAACCTCTAAGAGCGCTTCCGTATTCTTATTATTGTATAAAATAGCTTTTGCGCTGACCATCTCAGTATAGAGCAGCCCGCAGCCCTGTTCCCGGCAAAGTACGCGAAATGGCAGGTCTGTAACCCCTGCCATCGGTGCCAGAACAAGATTATTGTCAATTTCTACATTGCCAATTCTCATGTGTTTCCTCGCATATTACATATTTCCTTTATTTTTACCATATATAAGCTGCAGCCCCTTAAGTGTCAGGTCGCTGTCATATACATCGATGCTGTCGGTATTCTCTGCAATCAGTCTTCCGTAGCCTCCTGTGGCCACTGTACGGATATTGTCAAGACCGGTTTCCTCCTTGATTTTACGGATGATGTACTCTGTCTGTCCGATGTGACCATATACAAGTCCGGCCTGCATGCTTGTCACCGTGTTCTTGGCAAGTATGCTCTTAGGGAGGGCAATCTCAATCTCCGGCAGCTTTGCGGCATCGCTCCACAATGAACGGGCGCTTGTGGCAAGTCCCGGTGATGTAATTCCTGCCGTAAAGGTTCCGTCCTCAAGAATAAGGTCGTAGGTTGTTGCAGTCCCGAAATCCATTACAATAACAGGACCGCCGTACAGTTCATAGGCTCCCACTGCATCAACTATTCGGTCAGGGCCTATCTCTCTCGGGTTCTCCGCGGCAAGGCGTATTCCCGTCTTAATACCCGTTCCCACAATGAGCGGCTGTCTGTTAAAATATTTCTTCATGGCG
The DNA here is from genome assembly GCA_945836135.1 of uncultured Clostridia bacterium. Taxonomy (GTDB): domain Bacteria; phylum Bacillota; class Clostridia; order Lachnospirales; family Lachnospiraceae; genus CAG-882. The sequence goes on from CAMAKT010000019.1 coordinate 1,672, forward strand.
TTAGTCACCGAATGCATGACATTCGGAACAACGGAGCTGATAATAACATCATCAATATCCGCTGCCGTAAGCCCTCTTGTACGCAGCAGCTCCAAAAAAACTATCCCGTACTCATCCGATGTGCGCTGCTGCTTGGTTGTTATACGAAACGTCGCAACAAGCTCCTTTTTGTTGAATACACCCACCGTAAAATTCGTATTGCCTATATCGATAACCAAAAGCATTTTTCACACCCTCTTCCCCTATACATCCTCGTCTAAGAAAAATACCTTAAAATACAGCTCCAGCGACTGCAAAAGATCAGTCTTTTCATTTCGAAGCTGCTTAATTTTAAGAACTGCTCCGATTTCATCATAGAGGATATCTTCCTCTGCCGCCTCCGTCTCGAACTGCAGGGTTCCGTTCTCGTCATATTTCAGCATAAGAATGCCTCCTACATCCTCCGTAAAAAGAACGCACATTGCCTTGAGTTCATTCTTGATATGATCCGGAAGCCCATTAAAATCCTCATTGAGGTAGTACTTTTTCTCGTAGGCGTTAGACACGCACAATACCACATCTTCCTCGTAATACATCTGTATCCTCTTTTCTATCTTTTACACATACCCATATAATCCGCGCACCGACACCTCGCCTGAGCGTATGGTTGACTCTGTTCCATCTGCATCCTCTACAATAAGTTCACCTTCCGCATTGATTCCCACAGCTCTGTACTGCTTCTCGCCATCCTGAGCAATCACTCTTACCTGCCTTCCGGCATTAACAAGCAGCTCATTGTATTCCTTTGCAAGGGGTGACAAATCTCCTGCTTTTATAAACTCATCATAGTACTGTTCAAAATAGCGGCCCATGGCTTCAATCACAGTAGCTCTGTTCACATGCTTGCCGGATTCAAGATAAAGTGACGTCGCCATGTCCTTAATGTCATCGGAAAACTCAGTTGTATTGGCGTTGATTCCGATTCCGATTACAACATAGTTAACCCTCGTCATCTCGGCTGAAAGCTCCGTCAGCATTCCACAGACCTTCTTTTTGTTCACCACAATGTCATTCGGCCATTTGATTTCCGCCTTAAGACCTGTAACCTCATGGATTGCCTTCGACACCGCCATGGCTGCAACCAGTGTCAGCATGGAGGCTTTGTCCGGTGAGATATCCGGTGTCAGCAGAAATGATATCCAGATTCCTGTTCCGGGTGGTGACACCCATGCATGCCCTCTTCGTCCTCGGCCTGCAGTCTGCTCCTCCGCCACTGCAACCATTCCATGGCACACCTGCTTTTCTGCCTGACGCTTGAGCTCATTGTTGGTTGAGTCTATAGAGTCAAAATACAGAATCCTGCTGCCGAACCATTCGGTATGCAGAATACTTTTTAACTCCTGCTCGTACATCACATCCGGTGTTTCCAAAAGGCGGTAGCCCTTGTTGTTCACTGCCTCTATTCTGTAGCCCTCCTCGCGAAGCTGGCTTATACCCTTCCATACGGCAGTTCTTGATACGGACAGCCTTTTACATATCTCCTGTCCCGAAAGAAACCCTTCCGTCTCCCTGAGCATCTGTAATATTCTATCTTTCATTTCTAATGTATGCCTCCGACAATAGTGCTGCAAAACCATCCTGCTGCTATCAGTACCGCACCGAAAATCCAGGCTGCAAGGCCCTGCAGCTTTTTCTCCGATATCATATGCTTGATGCCTGTTATAGCATTCACCGAAGCTCCTCCATAAAAAATATGCGGGAAATACTCCATTCGTTCAGATACATCCAGGAATGTATATACCACAACTCCAATGACAGCAACGCTTAAAATGACGTTTATAACGTCAATCACTATTCTTATCCTTCGCAGTACCCTATCCTTCTTAGAACTCATAATTCTTCATATCCTCTGAAACTATACAGTTGCATCCATAACTGCCTTGATTGTATGCATGCGGTTCTCTGCCTCGTCGAATACAATTGACTGCGAGGATTCAAACACCTCGTCCGTTACTTCCATCTCGTCCAGACCGAATTTATCATGAATCTGCGCGCCCACTGTTGTCTTTAAATCATGAAAAGCAGGGAGACAGTGCATAAATACCGCCTGAGGACCGGCATTATCCATCACTTTCTTATTTACCTGATAAGGAAGCAGGTCATGAATACGCTCCTCCCATACAGCTTCCGGCTCTCCCATGGATACCCACACATCCGTATAAATAACATCAGCACCCTTGGTTCCTGCGTCCACATCCTCAGTAAGAGTAATAGTCGCACCGGAAGCCTTGGCATACTCGCGGCACTGTGCCACAAGCTCCTCATTCGGAAAATACTTCTTGTTAGTACAAGCCGTAAAATGCAGTCCAAGCTTCGCACAGACAATCATGAGAGAATTACCCATATTGTAACGGGCGTCTCCCATGTATGTAAAATGTATTCCTTCCAGTCTTCCGAAATGCTCCTTAATGGTAAGCATATCCGCTAACATCTGGGTAGGATGATACTCATTGGTAAGACCATTCCATACAGGCACATCGGAATATTTGGCAAGCTCCTCCACAATGCTCTGTCCGAAACCGCGGTATTCGATACCATCATACATACGGCTCAAAACTCGCGCTGTGTCCGCTATGCTCTCCTTCTTGCCAATCTGTGAGCCCGATGGGTCAAGATATGTGGTTCCCATCCCCAGGTCATGGGCAGCCACCTCGAAGGAGCAGCGCGTTCTCGTACTTGTCTTTTCAAAAATAAGCGCAACATTCTTCCCCCTGTGGTGGTCTACAGGAATTCCTTTCTTTTTCTTGTCCTTAAGCTCTGCAGCAAGGTCAATAAGATACAATATCTCGTCCTTGGAAAAATCTTTAAGCGTTAAAAAATCACGTCCCTTTAAATTCATAGTATACCTCATTTCTAAGCGACTTTGTCACCTGTATATTTTCATTTGATGTTCTGAGAATACACCAGTCAAGTCCGGATGTCAATTAATATTTATGCATGTGCTTGAATATTTATTCATTGCATGCACATTGCAATCAGCCTTATTATAACCAGATGCAGCGGATAGAATGCGTAGAAGAACCATTTTCCGCTTCTTTTTCCTCCCAGCTCACCCTGATAGCAGTTCAAAAGAGGTAACGCAAGCATGGTTCCAAATTGAAAAAATGACGCATATGGATGCGCCGGGTCTTTATATGCAGCTTCTATATTGATTAGTGCCGCAAAGGCAACGGCTGTGTAGCCATACAGCTTAAACTGCATCTTTCTGTCAAATCTGAATATATAGAACATAAGCGGCCATATGACCCCAATTCCTGCCCAGTCCCCCAAAAGCGATGCTGCAAACAGCACCACCATAACCGCTCTCTTTTTCCATCCTGTAATCCGTTCACTGTCGTATGTGCGCAGTGCAAGAAGTGCAAGAAATAGTGTATATATCATGCCAAGATTCGGCTGTCCCTTTGCGGGTAATATTTTTCCCGTCGCAAAGAAGCAAAAAGCAAAGGCGGATATCACAGCAGTTATCCCCAGCCTGAGTGTATATTTTCTCACATTATGCGTATGAATATACCCCTCTGCCAGCAGATAACACATTATCGGTGCTGTGATCCGCCCAATGGTATGCATGATCTGCCCCGCCGGAGACGTTGCCGGTACCCACATCCATGCAATATGATCAATGGTCATCGCCACAATGGCGATGACCTTGAGCTGATACGCTGTAATCTTATACTTACTAGCCATGAAGGCCTCTTGCCTGACGGTCCATATCCTCTACAACAATATCATAGATTTCACCAAGAGTACGGCAATACTCCAACACTTTCCAAGGCTCATTAGTATGGAAATGAATCTTGATAAGCTCCTCATCACCTACTGCCAGCAGGCAGTCACCCTTGAAATTGTTGGTGAAATAATCATTGATTGCATCTTCATCAAGGTTCTCACCCTCAATCAGTAACTGTGTATCATAACGAAATTCTATTGGTTCGCTCATTACAGCCTCCATTACTTGCTGATTTCTACAACAGACTTTGCAAGACCTGCAATGCTCTGTATTTCAGACGGAATAATAATCTTGGTAGCCTGACCGTCTGCGGCCTTCTCAAATGCCTCTAAGCTCTTGAGTCTTAATACAGCCTCATCAGCCTGAGCTTCCTTAATCATCTTAAGACCTTCTGCATTAGCCATCTGTACGACACGAATAGCCTCGGCCTGACCTTCTGCTTCCTTAACCATCTTCTGCTTCTGAGCCTCTGCACGAAGAATTGCGGACTCCTTCTCTGCCTCCGCGTCAAGAATCATGGAGCGCTTCTTACCTTCTGCCACGAGAACGGCTGACTGCTTCTGTCCCTCGGAACGTGTGACAGCCTCAATCTTCTCAAGCTCTGCCTTCTTCTGCTTTTCCATGGCATCCTGAATTGCTGAAGGAGGAATAATATTCTTAACCTCCACGCGGTTAACCTTGATACCCCAAGGGTCTGTAGCAACATCCAAGGATACTCTCATCTTGGAATTGATAATCTCACGTGATGTAAGTGTCTGATCAAATGCAAGCTCACCGATGATATTTCTAAGGGTGGTTGCTGTCAGATTCTCGATAGCCATAATAGGATTCTCAACACCGTAAGCAAAAAGCTTCGGGTCGGTAATCTGGAAGAATACTACGGTGTCAATTCTCATTGTTACGTTATCCTTGGTGATAACCGGCTGTGGTGCGAAATCAACTACCTGCTCCTTCAAAATAACTCTTCTTGCCATCTTATCAATAAAAGGAATCTTAAAATGAAGGCCTACATTCCATGTCTCCTTATATGCACCAAGACGCTCAAGTACAACTGCCTGCGCCTGAGGCACAATCTTGATACAAGATGCAACAATAACAAGAATAATAACTGCTACAATAATAGCTCCAACAATACCCGGCATAACTAATCCTCCTGAAAATTAATTTTGTTCTGCGTTTTCTACGCTCTGCTCAGGTTTCTGCTGCTTAACCTGCTCAACAATAACCTTCACACCTTCTATTGACTTTACCTGAACAATAGCATCCACCGGAATAACTTCTCCGCCGGCTGACCTCGCTGACCATTCAGCGCCGTTAATGGTCACATATCCCGATGCCTGTTCGTTGTCAATCTGTGCAATAACACGGCCTGTCATTCCAATAATGCTGTCCACGTTAGTCTTGGTTGTATGACGGTTAATATACTTCATTGCAAATGGTCTGGTAAATATCAGCATGACCAGTGACACAATAATGAACAGAACAAACTGTACCCACCATGTCGCATGCAACAATGAAGCAATAAAAGCGACCAGTGCGCCTGCCGCAAACCATATTGTCGTGAGTCCCATGGTCACAATTTCAAAAACAACCAGAACCACAAACAAAATCAACCAGATAATTGCATGCATAGGCAAATCCCCCCTTACGCGTTTATAGATATATATTACAATAAAAGCACATGTTTTACAATATATTTTTAACAGTACAGAAAAAGGACAGCCCCTTTCAAGAGACTGTCCTTAGTATATACTTATTAGTATGCGTAGAAGCAATGGTTATTAATCACCGTATACTGGGTGTATCTTGCGTAATTGGCTTTCTTCACGCTGATGAAGAAAAGATAATCACCTATGTTGTTCACTCCTGCAAGAGCCTCACCTGCCGCCGTATAGCATTCCTCATGTGTAGGTCCGTTGGCAAGCAGTGTTGCAAAACGCTCCGATATATTTCCGTTACCATCAAGCACACCTGTAAACTGTCCCGGTGCATAGATAACATCGGTAATTGTATTCTGTGAAAACCTTGGGCTGCGCACACGGTTAAGAACTACGTTGGCAACAGCAAGCTTACCCTCATAAGGTTCCCAGCCTGCCTCCCACTCAATAATACATGCCAGAAGATAGATTTCCGCGTCGCTTACACTCATGGCAGGATTGGTCGTTCTTCCCATGGCCGTACTCTGCGCCTGCGCCAACTTCGCTGCAGCAGCGCGCTCAGCTTCACGACGTTCAGCCTCAATTCTTGCCTGTTCTGCCAGATAAGCCGACTCCTCCTCAATCGTCCACGCCGTAGCAAGGTCATAAGTGGAGCTTATTCCGCTCTCACTGACATATCCGTAACCGTTCTCGCACTCTACCAGAACCCAGTCGCCAACTTCTTCATAAGCATTGATGACATCTCCTGCATTGAATACCGCAATAACTGCACTGTTGGCATCGGCAGATGCATACACCGAAAGAGTCTCCGCATCTACAACTGTAGTCTTGTCTCCTATAAAAGGAGCAACCTTGTCAGCCTCCTCGCCAAAGAGAAGATAAGTATTCTTGGCGTAACCGACCACATTACCCGAGGAAATCTTAGTCCAGACCTCACCCTTCTCAAGGATATCCGCCTGGGAACGTGAATACATACATCCAACTACCTCAGATGTGTCATCAGGTTCGGAATATATGTTAATTCTTGCCTCGCAGTAAGATATGACCTTATTCTCAAAATCGTTCTTCTGTGTGTCCTGTGTCAAGTCATCTACAATCTCACCGTCAGATGTGATTGTACTTCTATATACAATTCTAGGCTCAACATGTGCTTCCTCTGCCACATTCAACATTGCCGTAGCAGCCACTGCCTGTACTTCTGTCTCTGCCGTACTGTCCTGTGAAAGAGCTGATGTATTCTCAAAATCCAAAGTTCTTGCATCCTGTGTATCCGTCTTCACGGCGTCCGACGCAGTTCCCGCTGTCGCCTGACCTGAGAAGACAAGCTGTGTAATAAATACTGCAAACAATACCATATACACATAGATTTTTTTGTTCTTTCTCATTGTTAACTCTCCATCAATAATTGTTACAAAATTGTTAAGAAATGTTACGCCTTATTGTAACAATTAATCAATAAGTTGTCAACCCCTTCTCTGTCTGGCTGCCTCGTACATAAGAATAGCACTGCTTACCGCCGCATTCAGTGACTCAAGCTGCCCTTTCATCGGTATGATTATCTTAGTGTCCGCCAGGGCTGCTGTCTCATCGGTAAGTCCGTTTCCCTCATTACCTATAAAAAAGGCAGTTCCTTTTGTGTAATCACAGTCTGCATAATCCACCGCGCCCTGCAGGTGTGCGGCGTATGCTGTTATCCTGTTTCTCTTAAAAATATCTGTAATATCTGCCACTTTATCCACATAGGTATATTTCATGCGATACATCGCCCCCATGGTAGAACGTATTACCTTGGGGTTATAGATATCAACAGTTCCCGCCGTCATGATTATACCATCAACTCCCGCTCCCTCAGCACTTCTTATTATAGTGCCGAGGTTTCCCGGGTCCTGAATATTTTCAAGCACCATAAGAAGCGGTGAGGGCTTACCTAACATATCCTCCAGCCCGTATTCTTTCATACGCACCAGCGCCATCACCCCCTGCGGTGTCTTAGTGTCAGACATGTGGGCAAAAACTTCATCCGATACTGTTTCATATTCGCAGCCACTAAGACATCCTGCATTATCTTTCTCAAAGCTCTCCGAAACATACACTTTGCAAAGTCTGTCACGCGGCGTCTCCTCGAACATTTTCTTCCCCTCAACGACAAAAAGTCCTTGGGCCTTGCGGTCCTTAGACTTTTTTACGAGGTTAATTACATTCTTAATCTGTGAATTTCCTGTACTTGTAATCATCCTGTTATTCCTTCTGAAACATGTATTATCTGGCAAGATTCTTGCTGATTGTGTACTGGTACTCATCAATATCCTTCTTCATAGCAAGTGCCTCGTCTATGTCATAATCAACGAACTCTCCCTTGGAATGAGCTACTACGCGCTTGCTCTTGCCTGCCAGCAGGCAATCTACTGCATAAGCTCCCATAATTGAAGCATACATTCTGTCCTTACAGGTCGGGCTGCCGCCACGCTGCATATGTCCGAGAATTGTGGCTCTTGTCTCGATTCCCGTAGCAGCCTCAATTCTTCTTGCCATACTGGATGAATGTCCGATTCCCTCTGCATTGATAATGATATGATGTCTCTTGCCCTTCTTACGGTTATTGATAATGCTGTTGATTAACGCCTGCTCATCATTATTGTATCTCTCAGGAAGAAGAATGTCCTCTGCGCCATTGGCAATACCGCACCATAATGCGATATACCCTGCATTACGTCCCATAACTTCAATGATGCTGCAACGCTCATGGGATGTGGATGTATCTCTTATCTTGTCGATGGCTTCCATTGCCGTATTGACTGCAGTGTCAAAACCGATGGTATAGTCAGTACAAGCGATATCAAGGTCGATGGTACCCGGTATACCGATTGTGTTGATTCCAAGAGCTGCTAACTTCTGGGCACCGCGGAAAGATCCGTCACCTCCGATAACGATAAGACCATCAATGCCGTGCTTTTTACATATATCAGCACCTCTCTGCTGTCCCTCCGGAGTAATAAATTCAAGACATCTGGCTGTATACAATACCGTACCGCCTCTATGGATAATATCCGCAACACTGAGAGCATCCATATCAATAATCTCCTCATTGAGAAGACCGTTGTAGCCCTTCAAAATTCCCTTAACCTTGAGTCCCTTAGCGATAGCTGAACGAACAACTGCACGAATAGCTGCATTCATTCCCGGTGCATCGCCACCGCTGGTAAGCACACCAATTGTCTTAATTTCCTTAGCCATAATATCCTCCATTCTATCGTTGTTCAGAATTCTATGTTGAACAGTGAAAAATTTAACAATGTCATTTTGAATTATAATATACCTAAAAGTATTAATTTTCAATAGTTTTTTATACTACTTTTACGTTATCCGCTCCAAATGCCTGTTTAAGCTGCTCAAGTGTCTCTCCTTCTGCAAGAATACTCTGGCTTCTCGGAAGAACCTTGCGCTGCTTTTCCTCGCGGCAGTATATGGTGACGGTGTCATTTCCGTCTGAGGAAGCTATAATACGGTTAAGCATTTCTTCTGCATCCAGATATGACTGCTTATTGGCAAACTGTATCCAGCATACTTTCGGTATTTCATCAAAGGCCGTTATCTTCTCACAGATAAGCTTGCCGTTCTCATCCTCATTCATGGTCACGCGCCCTGATATGAATACCTTGTTGTCCTCCACCGCCCGTGTCTTATATTTCTCATAATCTTTCGGAAACACAAGTACCTCAACCGCTCCGAACACATCCTCAACAGTGAGAAATGCCATCATTTTGCCTGTCTTGGTGTTCTTAAGAGTTTTTCCGGTAATCATTCCGCCGATGGTAGCCTTCTGCCCGTCCTCCACCTTAGGTGGATTGTCTTCTTCATTAATAAAATCCGACGTAACATTCGTTATATTTTTGCGCCAGATTGTCTCATAATCGTCCATCGGATGGCCGCTGACATATACTCCGAGAACTTCCTTTTCGTATGCCAGCAGTTCATCCTTGGGATATTCCTGCACCTTTGGCATAGCAACGGCTTCGTGATGCTCCTCAAACAGGTCAAACAGCGACATCTGACCTGCAATATTGCTTTTCTTCTCTTCATTAATATTATCTATTATACTGCCGTATACCATCATCATCTGATGCCTGTTGGCATTGAAACAATCGAATGCCCCTGATTTGATAAGGCTCTCAAGAGTCCTTTTGTTGACTTCCTTTCCGGAAAGCCTGCTTATAAAGTCCTCAAGGCCGGTAAAAGGTCCATTACTGTTTCTCTCCTGTATAACAGCGTCAATAACCGGGCGTCCGAGACTCTTAATGGCTGACAGGCCATACCGTATTCCCTTGCCTGACACCGAGAATTCGCTCTCTCCTTCATTAATATCCGGAGGAAGTATTTCTATCCCCATCTTGCGGCAGGTAAAAGCATACTCTGCAACCTTGGAGTTGTTGGCAATCACACTGGTCATAAGTGCCGCAAAAAATTCCTTTGGGTAATAGCACTTAAGATATGCCGTCTGATAGGATACCACCGCATAGCATGCCGCGTGTGATTTGTTGAAGGCATACTTGGCAAAATCCGTCATGTCATCATATATCTTCTTGGCAGTTTCCTCCGGTATTCCATTGGCAACACATCCCGGAACCCCCTCCTCCTTATTGCCGTAAATAAAGTTCTGACGCTCTTTCTCCATAACGGCAGCCTTTTTCTTGGACATGGCACGGCGCACAAGGTCGCTTCGTCCGAGGGTATAGCCTGCAAGGTCACGCACAATCTGCATGACCTGTTCCTGATAAACAATACAGCCGTATGTGGTACTTAAAATGCTTTCAAGCTGTGGACAGTCATACACTATATCCTGAGGATTGTTTTTTCCTTTGATATACTTAGGAATGAAATCCATAGGTCCCGGACGATACAGTGATATACCGGCAGTGATATCCTCAAGACTCTTGGGCTTAAGTTCCTTCATGAAATTCTTCATTCCGGCACTTTCAAGCTGGAAAATCCCCTCGGTATGTCCCGAACCGATTAAGTCCATAACATTCATATCGTCATAATCTATCTTGTTGATATCAAGGGTTCCCGGATGCTCCTTGTTAATCATCTTAACTGCATCCTGAATTACCGTAAGCGTCCTCAGTCCCAGGAAGTCCATCTTCAGCAGTCCCAGCTCCTCAAGAGTTGTCATTGTATACTGGGTGGTGATGGTCCCGTCCCCGCCTCTTGAGAGCGGTACAAACTCATCCGCCGACTTCTGGCAGATAACCACTCCTGCAGCATGCATAGAAGTATTCCTCGGCAGGCCTTCAAGTCTTCTTGCCATATCTATAAGATGCTTCACATCCGCGTCAGACTCATACATTTCCCTGAAATCCTGACTACCCTTAAGCGCCTTGTCAAGAGTAATTCCCAACTCATTCGGTACAAGCTTGGCAACCCTGTCAACATCCGAATAAGGCATATCAAGTACACGTCCCACATCGCGGATAACCGCACGGGCTGCAAGAGTACCAAAGGTAACTATCTGCACCACCTTATCCTTGCCATATTTTCTTACCACATAATCTATAACTTCCTGACGGCGCTCATAGCAGAAATCCACATCAATATCCGGCATGGACACACGTTCAGGATTAAGAAAACGCTCAAACAGCAAATTGTACCTGATTGGGTCAATATCGGTAATTGCAAGTGAATATGCAACAATGCTTCCTGCGCCGGAGCCACGTCCCGGTCCCACTGCAATTCCGTTTTCCTTGGCATAATTGATAAAGTCCCACACGATGAGGAAATAATCAACATAGCCCATTTTCTTAATTACGCCAAGCTCATAATCAAGCCTCTCCCTGTGCTTATCCGCCTCGTCTCCGTATCTTTTTACGAGACCTTCGTTACATAAATGCAGAAGATAGCTCCAGGAATCATACCCTTCCGGCACCTCGTACTTAGGAAGCTTTGTCTCGCCAAATACAATTTCCACATTACATCTCTGGGCAATTTTGTATGTATTTTCCAGAGCCTGCAGCGCGTAAGGAAACAACTCAGCCATCTCTTCAGGAGATTTACAGTAGTACTGTCCTCCCTCATATCGCATTCTGTTCTCATCCTTCACGGTCTTGCCCGTCTGAATGCACAGAAGTACATCATGTGCTTCGGCATCGTCTGCAAAGGTGTAATGAATATCGTTGGTGCATACGAGCTCAATTCCCGTCTCCCGGCTCAATCTCATAAGCTCCTGATTTACAAGCTTCTGAGCCGGAATACCATGGTCCTGAAGTTCAAGGAAAAAATTGCCCTTTCCAAATATATCCTGATAGTGAAGTGATGCCTGCTTAGCCTCCTCATAATTTTCCTTTGTAAGAGCCCTGGCTACCTCACCTGCCAGACAGGCACTTAAGCAGATTATCCCCTCATGATACCTCTCTAATATCTCATAATCCACCCTCGGTTTGTAGTAAAAGCCCTCAGTAAAGCCCTTTGACACAATCTTCATAAGGTTAGAGTAACCGAGATTATTCTCTGCCAGCAGCACAAGATGGAAATATCTGTCATCCCCCTGTCCCACCGGTTCCTTATCAAATCTAGAACCCGGAGCCACATAGACCTCACAGCCTATAATAGGCTTAATTCCAACGGCCTTGCATGAACGGTAAAAATCAATTACACCGTACATTACTCCGTGGTCGGTTATTGCAAGGCTGTCCATCCCCAGCTCCTTTGCCCGAGCCGGAAGTTCCTTAATCTTGCTTGAACCGTCCAACAGACTGTATTCAGTATGCACATGCAGATGTGTAAAATTCATGCTAATCCCCCGTCTTTCCACATTTCTTTACCCATTATATCGTGAGCATAGCTCACTCAATAATTTCGCCGCTCGCCAAGAGCGAGCAAGCTCTCTCTGGCTCGCTTGCGCTCATTATATCAAAAACCCATGTGATTATCAACCAATCTGGAAGCCTGATTTTCTGGGAATTCCATAGAAAGGTTATGGTGTCAAAACATGCTTCTACAACCTTGCTGTGCATATTGTATTATATTTATGCATGGCAGTGACTTATGGGAGAAGCTTAGATGTTCTTGGAACTCTGCTAAACAACATAGCCATTTCCAGCACGGATGCTGGAAAAGAAGCAACGCAGACACGGATGTCTGCTTTGCTTCGGTGGCGAACGGTGATAATATTTTTCAGAGTTCCTAGAACATCTTAGCTTCGTACATCGGAACCGACATGCATAAATATAATACAATATGCACTCGTAACGTAAATTAGCATGTTTTGACACCCTAATCCTATAAAGTAAAAAAAGGAATGCCACACCCGTGTATGACATTCCCTCTGTCCTAAAGTTCTGATTATTGTGTTATTTGGCTGATGTAATGAATTCCTCAATACCCTTAACTGCCTCTTCCTCATCCTTGCCCTCGGCAATTATCTTAATCTCTTCGTCTGCCTCAAGGCCCAATGCCATCATACCCATGATGCTCTTTGCATTAACCTTCTTCGTACCCGACTCAATAAAAATCGAGCTCTCATACTTGCTGGCAATCTGTACCAGTACCGCTACAGGTCTCGCTTCCAAACCTGTTGGAATCTGAATTTTGATATTCTTCTGAATCATGTTCTTGTTCTCCGTATCTTTAATTTTTGTTCTGTCTTAGCTCATCAGCAATTTCACTGATTTTTCTCAGACGATGATTGACACCTGATTTGCCGACGGGCGGTGAAAGCATCTGCCCCAGCTCCTTCAGAGACACCTCAGTGTTCTCTGCCCGCAATACTGCAATCTCCATCAGGCTTTCGCTTAGGCTGTCAAGACCTACTGTTTCTTTGATATAGTTAATGTCCTCTATCTGCTTGACTGCCGCCGACACCGTACGATTCAAGTTGGCTGTCTCGCAATTAACCTGACGATTAACACTGTTGCGCACCTCCTTGAGAATACGCACATTCTCAAGATTAAGCAGCGCGCGGTGAGCCATCATGATATTGAGTAAATCCACAATCTGCTCACCTTCTTTTATATATACAACGTAATATTTTTTACGCTGTACAATTCTTGCATCAAATGAGAAATGCACCAGAATTCCCTGAAGGAACTGCGCCTTCTCCATGGTAGAACATACAATCTCAAAATGATAGAACTTCTCCGGATCGCTTATGCTTCCTGATGTGAGGAACGCCCCCCTTATAAAAGCTCTCTTGCAACAGTCATTTTTAAGTGCAAGTCCGTTCTTGGGAAGGAGATCCTTCGAGGGTTCCTCATCCGGTGTCATAATCTTGGCTGCCAGCAGTAAATCCGCTGCCGTTTTAGAATCATCGACTCGAACCGTATATATATGGTTCTTTCCGGTGTGTCCGCTGCACCGTACAACATATTGTACGGGATGCCCAAAACCTTTCTCTATGTATCTCCCAATCTTCCTGGCTACAGCTATATTCTCGGTGGAAAATATTACTCCGTAGCCGTCCCGGTTCTTAATTACTCTTGCACCCATACAAATCATTGCGGACAATTCCGCAATCAGACAGTGCCTTGGCTCAACTGTATATTCAGCCAGTTCTTCCTTAACTTCACCGGAAAATGACATCGGCATCCATCCCATCTGCCCCTGTCAAAGAAAAGTCTTTAACTGTTGGCTTATTTTTTACGAGACGAATCAAGCAAGATATCACGGTGTTCTATCTTAATACCGTAATCCTTGTTTGACAATCTCTTAAACAATTCATTGGCAAGTGTTACTGAACGATGCTTGCCACCAGTACATCCTATGGCAATCACCAGACTGTTCTTGCCCTCTAATACATAATTCGGTATGAGGAAATTAATCATATCCTCCAGCTTATCGAGAAACTGCCCCGCCTGTCTGCAACTCAGCACATAATCCTGTATCGGCTTGTCATTACCTGTCAGCGGCTTCAATTCTTCAACATAATACGGGTTAGGTAAGAATCTGACATCAAACACCAGATCGGCATCCGCCGGAATACCGTACTTAAACCCAAAGGACAATATAGTTACAAACAAATTATTGTACTTCTCGTCCTGAACAAATATCTTTTCTATCTCCTGCCTGAGTTCCCTTGTCAGCAGTGAACTTGTATCAATTATATAATCCGACTGCTTTTTGAGGAAATCAATAGCCTCACGTTCAAGAACAATTCCCTTGTCCACCCTGCCATGAGGTGCTAACGGATGGCTTCTTCTGGTCTCCTTATATCGCTTAACCAAAACTGCATCCGTACAATCAAGAAAAAGGATCTCATACTTGACCTTAGCTGCCTTCATGCGTTCAAGCACATCTGCAAAACCACCAAATGCCTGACCGCTTCTGATATCAACACCAAGGGCAATGTTCTTAACATCCGAATTGCCTGCAACCGCCAGCTCTACAAACTTCTCAACCAGAGCTATCGGCATATTGTCCACACAATAATAACCGATATCCTCGAATATCTTAAGCACGGTACTCTTCCCCGCACCTGACATTCCGGTAACAATAACTATCCGCATGTATCATCCTCCCGACATATCAGTATAAGTGGTTCAAGTCATAAAATCCATACTTGATAAGGTTACATCCATATAACCGATATGTCAACAACAAATAAAAAATCCTTTCCATTTTTGATAAAAAATTATTTTCTTCCTATAATCTTAACCTCCGGCTCCAATACAACCCCAAACTGCTTATTCACACGTTCTGAGACTTCGTGCATAAGTTCTAAGACATCCGCAGCCGTTGCATCCCCGGTATTGACCACGAATCCGCAGTGTTTTTCGGATACAGCCGCGCCTCCTACAGAAAATCCGCGAAGCCCTGCATCCATTATCAGTTTGCCTGCAAAACAGCCCTCCGGTCTCTTAAATGTGCTTCCGGCGCTTGGAAGCTCCAACGGCTGTTTTTCCCGCCTTCTCGCCGCCAAATCCTTCGTACATGCAGCAATCTCCTCAGCGTTGCCCTTCTGGAGCTGGAGCCTTGCCTCCAGTACAATCAGTCCTTCTTTTGCAAATCTGCTGCTTCTGTAACCCAGCTGCATCTCGTGAGGTTCATATTCCCTGATATTGCCGCTTTCATCCATTGCAGTCACACCAAGAAGAACGTCCTTCATCTCACCGCCGTATGCACCTGCATTCATGATGCACGCGCCTCCCAGTGTTCCGGGAATACCGCATGCGAACTCAAAACCTGCCAGTGAATGTCTAAGTGCCGTATTGCCTATCTGCGAAAGCAGTGCGCCTGCCTGCGCAGTAATAATATTGTCCTCGACACGTATTCTGGCGAAATTGTCCAAAAGAAGTATAACAACCCCTTCTATTCCCGCATCTGACACGAGAACATTGCTTCCGTTTCCCAGAATAGTATAAGGCGTGCCGGTATCCCTGCACGCTGCACACAACGCCTTAAGCTGCTTCACGTCCGAAGGCTTGACCATAATATCTGCCGGTCCGCCAATTCGAAAAGAAGTGTGCTGCTTCATCGGTTCATCAAAATAAATACTACTCTCCGGAACAATTTCCCTGATTAGCGCTTCAATTTTTTCCACTCTATCCTCCATCCAACTGATATTCGGACAAACTCAGAAATAAAACTGATATCCTCCTACCATAATATGCGTCTTTTGTAGCAATTATTCCAAACCGCGGCTTAAGTTCTGCTGAACACGGTTGTAAAGCTCCTGTGCCGCATTATATCCCATCTTGCGCTGTCTCCAGTTAACCGCTGCCGTCTCAACAATAATTGCCAGATTACGTCCCGGACGAATCGGAATGTTGTGGCTTACAACCTTGTTGCCCAGAATCTCGGTGTATGTCTCCTCCAGTCCAAGGCGGTCATACTCCTTATCCTTATCCCAGTCCTCAAGCTTAATTACCATATCTATGCCCTGGGTTTCCTTAATGCTTTCAACGCCGAATAAGCTCTTAACATCAATAATTCCAATGCCTCGAAGTTCAATAAAGTGTCTTGTAATATCCGGTGCCGTACCGATAAGTGTCTCGTCGCTGACCTTGCGAATCTCCACAACATCATCCGTTACAAGACGGTGTCCGCGCTTGATAAGCTCCAGTGCCGCTTCACTCTTACCAATGCCGCTCTCGCCCATGATGAGGACACCCTCGCCGAATACGTCTACAAGTACTCCGTGAATTGATATTGTAGGAGCAAGCTGAACCTTAAGCCAGCGGATAATCTCCGCCATGAATGAGGAGGTGGACGCATCAGAACTTAAAAGTGGCGTCTCATACTTGATTGCAAGCTCGAGCAAATCCTGATCAGGCTTCTGCGAGCGGCAGAATACCAGACACGGAATATTGCTTTCCAAGAGCTGGCGGTATCTCTGAACCCTGGTTTCCCTGTCCAATGTCTCAATATATGCTTCCTCAACATATCCTATAATCTGCAATCTCTCATTGTCAAAATGGTCATAAAAGCCTGTAAGCTGGAGTGCCGGTCTGTTGACATCCGGCTGTGTGACAAACTTGGTATCCGTATCAATCTGAGGAGTGAGATTAACAAGTCCCATCTTCTCCACAATCTTTGTAAGCTGAACTTCATTGTTACCTAACTTCATGGCTTCCTCCATAATTCTTTATTTTTGATAATTATAGCACACTTCACATTATAAAAAAAGAATTTTTAAGCTTATTGCTTATGAAAAAAAGCATATACGGAATCTGCCGCCTTTGCATTCATTCCGTCAACGGCTGCCAGTTCTTCTTGCGATGCCTCCTTTATATGCTCCACATCCTTGAAATGATGCAAAAGCGCCTTTCTTCTCGCCGGGCCTATTCCCTCTATATCGTCCAGAACCGAACGCACCTGATTGGCGCTTCTTAAATTTCTGTGATACTCTATGGCGAAGCGGTGTGCCTCATCCTGTATTCTGGTAATCAACCTGAAGGCTTCACTGTCCCTGCTTATGGGAATCTCAACATTATTATAATACAAACCCCGGGTACGATGATTGTCATCTTTTACCATTCCGCACACCTTGATATCAAGTCCCAGTTTTTCCAATACGCCAAGACACACATTGACCTGTCCGCGTCCTCCATCCATCATTATAAGGTCTGGAACCACATCAAAACTTGCATCTCCTTCATGTGTAAAGCGCCTTGTAAGCACCTCTTCCATGCTGGCATAATCATTCGGTCCTACAACCGTCTTAATCCTAAACTTGCGGTAATCATTGCGCTTCGGGCGTCCGTCCTGATATACAACCATTGAGCCCACAGACTGTGCTCCACTGATATTGGAAATATCATAGGCCTCCATCCTGTATGCACTTTCAATTCCAAGAAGCTCCTCAATCTCCTTAACAGCCCCGGTTGTGCGCCTCTTTTCGCGTTGCAGTTTGTCAATATCCTGTGCCAGAACCATCTCGGCATTCTTCTGGGCAAGTTCCACAAGTTTCTCTTTCTGACCTTTTTTAGGTGCAACAATTTCGACTCTGCTCCCTCTTTTTTTGGTGAGCCATTCCTCTAATATTGCCGCTTCGGGAAGTTCCTCCTGAACCATAATCTGCCTCGGAACAAAAGGCATTCCACCATAGAACTGCTTGATAAAGTCCGTAATAACCTCCTGTCTGGTATCGGTAGCCGCCAGCTCCATATTATACTTGTCCCTTCCGATAAGTCTGCCTTCCCTGATGAAGAAAGCCTGTATGACACAAGTATTCCCCTCAATAGCCGCCGCTATGACATCTTTATCCTTCATGTCGCTGTTGGTTATCTTCTGCTTCTGTGCCACCGCCTGAACACTTGCAAGCAGGTCACGATAGCCTGCTGCCTCCTCAAACTCAAGCTTCCCTGCCGCCTCTTCCATTTTACATTTGAGGGAACTGATTACTCCCGAATAATTGCCGTTTAAAAACTCCAATGCCTTATTAATATTTTCACAATATTCTTCCTTGGAAATATAACCCTGACAGGGAGCGGCGCACTGCTTAATGTGATAATTAAGGCACGGTCTGTCCTTGCCTATATCCCTTGGAAGACAACGGCTGCAGGTGCGTATTTTGTATATTTTGCGCAGCAGCTCTATAGTGTCCTTCACCGCCGTTGCACTTGTATATGGACCGAAATACTTGGATTTGTCCTTTTTCATATCGCGCGAAAAGAGGACTCTTGGAAAGTCCTCATAAACGGTTACCTTTATATAGGGATATGTCTTATCGTCCTTAAGCATGGTATTGTACTTAGGACGGTGCTCCTTAATCAGATTGCATTCTAAAACCAGTGCCTCTAATTCCGAGTCGGTAATAATATATTCAAAATAACTGACATTCTTAACCATCTGCCTTATCTTCTCGGTATGGTTCCTTGAAGATTGAAAGTACTGGCGCACCCTGTTCTTAAGGCTGATTGCCTTGCCTACATATATTATATTATCATGTTCATCATGCATGATGTATACTCCCGGCTTTGCGGGAAGCTTCTTTAATTCTTCTTCTATTACAAACATAATATCTCCATTACTGCAACTAAACCTGGGAATCAACCACAAGTCCCTTTACATCCTCTGCGGCAAGATTAAGCTGCGCCGCCATAAGCCCCAATGATTTTTCAACATCCTTGGCTACGCTCTGGGAATTCATTTCCCTGACATCATCCAAAATGCTGTCGAGCTCGTACATCTCCTCATTGTCATCCTTCTTGTATTCCTCGCCCCTTGCTTTCTCTATGCGTTCTTCAAGTTCTTCACGCTCCTGCTTCTTCTCAAGGGCTTCTTCCTTTTTCTCCTGCATATCCTCATCAATCTTGTCAACAGCATCCTGCAGCAGTATGCCCTTTATCTCTTCGCTTGCTACATCAACAATCTTCTCACCCTGCTTTTTGGCGTCGTACATTTCATGAGTCTTAAGTCTCTCTATATTCATTCCGCGAATGTACGCATAATCCCCTATTATCTCCATCTTATTTTGGGCAATGCTGTCCCTGTATATCTTCTCATTGTCGTCGAGTTGCAGCATAGTCTTATGGTAATCCGACAGACCTTCGGCATTCAGCCTTCTATATTCTGTAAGTTCTTCCTCCGTAAGGCTTGCGTTAGGATTGGAAAGAGCTGCCCTGCCCTTGCGCAGGAGCTGTAATTGCTCCCATTGTTCACTTTCCTCGTCAACTCCGTAAATCTCATTAGTGTTCTTTTTTTCCTGCTCTATATCGGCGATTTTGCTTTCTGCTTCCTTATTTTCAGCTAAAAGCTTCTTGGCATGACTGCTTTTTTCCGTCAGGTCATCGTCTATTTTCTTATCATTCTCAAAGGCATCCATAA
>CAMAKT010000020.1 GCA_945836135.1 uncultured Clostridia bacterium
AATCGAGGGGGAAAGGAGGATATAGTGGACAGAAAACGTGCTATTTGTTTTGAATTTAAGAGGATGGACCATGCCATTATGCGCCAGCTTCAAAAGCGGCTTGCGGGGGCAGGCTTTGATGAAGTGACCATTATGCATGGACACATTCTGGGTTACCTAAGCGGTCACAAGGATGTGCCGGTGTATCAGAAGGATATTGCTAAGGAGTTTGGAATAGGCAAGTCATCGGTGACAAACATACTGCAGCTTATGGAGCGCAAGGGCTATCTTGTATGTGAGAAGGTGGAGAATGACGGGCGACTTAAGCGGATTGTCCTGACATCGAAGGGAGAAGCCATACATGAAGATACAATCAAGGTAATTGATAAGCTTCATGATGATATTGAGGCAGGAATTACCGGGCAGGAGCGGGACGTCTTTTTCAATGTGATTGAAAAAATGAAAGAAAATATTAGAAGGATGAATAAGGAGGAAGAACAGTGCTGAAAACATTGGGCGCATATGTAAAGGAATATAAAAGAGCATCCATTGCAACGCCTTTTTTTATGATTTTGGAAGTACTTATGGAGATGCTTATTCCGTATCTTCTGTCATCGCTCATTGACGATGGCGTGCAGAAGGGAGATATGGGGCATATCCTTGCAGTTGGCGGATGCATGGTAGTGATTGCGGCAGTGGGATTGTTTGCCGGAATCATGGGAGGTATCTACGGAGCCAAGGCCTCCACAGGCTTTGCAAAAAACTTAAGAAAAGGAATGTTTGACAGAATCCAGACCTACGCCTTTTCAAATATTGACAAGTTCAGTACCGCAGGACTTGTGACAAGACTTACAACGGATGTAACCAATGTACAGAACACATACCAGATGCTCTTAAGAATGTGTATGAGGGCTCCGGTGAGCTTAATCTGTGCCATGGCAATGTCATATTTCATCAATGCAAGAATTGCTACGATATATCTGATTGCACTTATTATTCTGGCATGTATACTTGCGGTAATCATAAGCCATGCCACGAAGTACTTCAATGCGGCTTTTCCGAAGTACGATGAGCTTAACGCAAGCGTACAGGAAAATGTATCCGCAATTCGCGTGGTGAAAGCTTATGTGCGTGAGGATTACGAGAAGGACAAATTCAAGAAGGCCAGCAGGAACATCTACAATATGTTCACCAAGGCTGAAAAGACGGTTGCATATAATAACCCGGTTATGCAGATTACGGTGTATACCTGTATTCTCCTGATTAGCTGGGTGGGCGCCAAGATGATAGTGGGAACGGGCGGTGTGGCGCTTACAACAGGTAAGCTTATGAGCCTCTTATCCTACTGCATGACAATACTTATGAACCTTATGATGGTATCCATGATTTTTGTTATGATGTCCATGAGCGTTGCCAGCGCCAAGCGTATTGCCGAGGTGTTAAATGAGGTTCCGGCACTTACCAATCCTGAGAATCCTTGTTATGAAGTGAAGGATGGAGAGATTGTATTTGACCATGTGAACTTCGGATATAACAAGGGCGAGGATAAGCGTGTGCTTACCGACATTAACCTGACCATCAAGCCTGGGGAAACCATAGGAATTATCGGTGGAACAGGAAGCTCCAAGTCAAGCCTTGTTAACCTCATAAGCCGTCTGTATGATGTGGATGAGGGAAGCGTGAAGGTTGGCGGCAGAGACGTAAGGGAATACGATATCGAGACCTTGAGAAATGAGGTCAGCGTCGTGTTGCAGAAGAATGTGCTGTTTTCCGGTACTATACTTGACAATCTTCGCTGGGGTGACAAGAATGCCACCGAGGAGGAATGCGTACGTGCCTGCGAGTTGGCGTGCGCGGATGAATTTATACAGAGACTCCCTGATAAGTATAATACCTATATTGAGCAGGGTGGAACCAATGTGTCGGGAGGGCAGAAGCAGCGACTCTGCATTGCCAGAGCACTTCTTAAGAAGCCTAAGATACTTATTCTCGACGACAGCACCAGCGCTGTGGATACGGCGACGGATGCCAAGATACGCCGTGCTTTTGCAACAGAGATTGCTAAGACTACCAAGATTATTATTGCACAGAGAATATCCAGTGTTCAGGACGCGGACCGCATTATCGTGATGGATAACGGGCGTATCAATGGCATTGGAACACATGAAGAGCTGCTTGCCTCCAATGAGATATACCGCGATGTATATGAGTCTCAGACAGGCGGCAGCGGTGATTTTGACGAGAACGGAGGTGAAGCATAATGCCGGGACCAATGGGTGGAAGAGCTCCAAGAGGGATGAAGCCGTCGGTGGCTAATCCGGGTAAGATTTTCAAGAGAATTTTAGGTTTTGTGGCAAAGAACTATCTGCCGCATTGCATAGTGGTTCTTGTATGTATTGCGCTTACTGTATTTTCAACCATACAGGGAACCATGTTTACCAAGACACTTATCGACCAGTATATTCTGCCGCTTATGGATCAGGCAGTGCCGGATTATTCGAACCTGCTTCAGGCAATTATCCGTGTGGCATGCTTTTATGGGGTAGGTGTGATTGCATCCTATGTCAACACAAGAACCATGGTGTATGTAACGCAGGGAACCCAGAGAAACCTAAGAGATGAGATGTTTCTTCACATGGAGTCACTTCCGATAAAGTATTTTGACACACACTCCCACGGAGATATTATGTCAATGTACACCAATGATGTGGATACTCTCAGACAGATGATAAGCCAGAGTATACCGCAACTTATCAACAGCTCCATAACTATTATCGGTGTGCTTGTAAGCATGATTATGTTAAATATACCTTTGACACTGCTTACGCTGGTTCTTGTGGGTGTTATGCTTTTTGTTACAAAAAAGGCAACGGGAATGAGCGGAAAGTACTTTGTGAAGCAGCAGAAGAACCTCGGTGAGGTTAACGGCTTTATCGAGGAGATGATGGGTGGACAGAAGGTTGTAAAGGTATTCTGCCATGAGCAGGAGAATATAGAGAAATTTGATAGGATTAATGAGGAACTCTGTGACAGCTCTTATAATGCCAACAAATTTGCAAATATCCTGGGGCCTATCAATGCCCAGATTGGTAATATAAGCTATGTTATCATTGCCATAGTAGGAGGTGCGCTGGCACTTGGCGGCGTTGGCGGATTTACTCTCGGAGGTCTGGCAAGCTTTCTGACATTTAACAAGAGCCTTAATATGCCGATTAATCAGGTCAGCATGCAGTTTAACAGCATTATCATGGGTCTTGCGGGAGCTGAGAGAATTTTCAAGCTTCTTGATGAGACTCCTGAGACGGATGAGGGCTATGTTACTCTTGTCAATGCGGTCCGGGATGGCGATACTCTTAAAGAGAGCGATACGAGAACAGGTCTGTGGGCTTGGAAGCATTATCATAAAGACACCGGGGTTACGGATTATAAGGAACTTAAGGGTGATGTGGTATTTGATGATGTGGATTTCGGCTACAATCCTGATAAGATTGTTCTCCACGACATCAAGATGTTCGCCCAGCCGGGTCAGAAGATAGCATTTGTAGGTTCCACAGGTGCAGGCAAGACCACCATTACCAACCTTATTAACCGTTTCTACGATATTCAGGACGGCAAGATTCGTTATGACGGAATCAATATCAATAAGATTAAGAAGGACGATTTAAGAAGGTCACTGGGCATTGTTCTGCAGGATACGCATCTTTTTACGGGAACAGTAATGGAAAATATACGATATGGTAAGCTTGATGCAACCGACGAGGAAGTATATGCTGCAGCAAAGCTTGCCAATGCTGACGGCTTCATACGCAGGCTTTCCGATGGCTACAATACCATGCTTACCGGTGATGGTGCGAATTTAAGCCAGGGTCAGCGCCAGCTCCTTGCCATTGCCAGAGCCGCCATAGCAGACCCACCTGTGCTCATTCTCGATGAGGCTACTTCATCCATAGATACCAGAACCGAGAAAATTGTACAGGATGGTATGGATAAGCTGATGCACGGAAGAACCACCTTTGTCATTGCCCATAGGCTTTCCACCGTAAAGAACAGCGACTGTATTATGGTTCTTGAGCAGGGACGCATTATAGAGCGCGGAACCCATGACGAGCTGATTGAGCAGAAAGGAAAATATTACCAGCTCTACACCGGAAATAGCATAGCGGGCTGAAATTAAACTGTACAAATGCATACTTATTCGGTATAATATAACCATGCTTGTTTTTGAAATAAAAATGCCAACAATTTCATATAAAGCGAGGTGTATCACATGAGTACAGTGGCGGAGAGACTTAGCGCTCTTAGAGCCCTTATGAAGGAGAGGAATCTCCAGGCGTACATTGTTTGTACGGACGATTTTCATGGTTCGGAATACGTAGGAAGTTACTTTAAGGCGAGAGAATTTATGTCAGGCTTTACCGGTTCGGCAGGCACCCTTGTTGTGTTGCAGGACGAGGCAGGCTTGTGGACGGACGGAAGATATTTTCTTCAGGCAGCAGACCAGCTTGAGGGAAGCACAATCACTCTGATGAAGATGGGACAGGAGGGCGTTCCGACCATCGGAGAGTATCTGGCAGATAAGTTATCCGACGGAAGCAGAATCGGATTTGACGGAAGAACGGTTACGGATGCCTTTGTGGGTGGCTTGACAGCAAGGCTTAAAGGGAGAGATATGGCCTATGTCTGTGGCGAGGACTTAGTGGATCCGGTATGGACTGACAGACCTGCTCTTTCGAAGGAACCTGTATGGGAGCTTTCCGAAGAATATACCGGTATGGGACGCGGGGATAAGCTTAAGAAGATTCGCGAGACCATGAGTAAGGAAAAAGCAGATGTGCTTGTACTCACTGCACTTGATGATATTGCATGGCTCCTTAATCTGCGCGGAAATGATGTAGCGTATAATCCGGTATTCTTATCATATATGCTTGTGGAAGCTGAGAAAGCAACACTTTATCTTGATGAGAGCATTCTGAATGCAGATATCAAGGCAAAGCTGTCAGCCGACGGAATAGAGCTTAAGAAATACAATGATATATACAGTGACCTTAGAAAGTTAAGCTCTGACGCATCCGTTATTGTGGACAAGGCTACAGCCAACTATCTGATAGTTCATTCACTGCCGAATGCCGATAAGGTAAAGGCAGAACAGAGCCCGGTTGTTCTTCCGAAGGCAATTAAGACCAAGGCTGAGATGGACAACGAGAGGCAGGCACATATCAAGGATGGTATGGCGGTGACACATTTCATATACTGGCTTAAGAAAAATGTGGGCAAAATTGAGATTACAGAGCTCAGCGCGGCAGAGAAGCTTGACGAATACCGTAAGAAGCAGGAAGGCTATCTGGGACAGAGCTTTGATCCGATTATGGGATATGGTCCTCATGGAGCCATTGTTCATTATGAGCCTACCAAGGAGAGCGACGCCAAGCTTGAGCCTTCAAGCTTTCTGCTGGCTGACACGGGTGGGCATTACTATGAGGGCTCAACCGATATCACAAGAACCATTGCACTGGGTACACTGACGGAGGAGGAGAAGAAGATATTCACCCTTGTTCTCAAGGGCAATTTAAATCTTGCGGCAGCACAGTTCCTCTACGGAGAGCGAGGAGAGAATCTTGACTATTTAGCCAGAGAACCGTTGTGGAAGAACGGTCTGGATTATAATCATGGAACAGGTCACGGAGTGGGTTACCTCCTGAACGTCCATGAGCGTCCTAACGGGATTTATTCAAGAATCATGGAGGGCAGGACACCATCGGCTGTATTTGAGGAGGGTATGATTACCTCTGATGAGCCGGGTATGTACCTTGCAGGCAAGTTCGGTGTCCGACATGAGAATCTTGTTCTCTGTGTTAAGAGGGAGAAGACGGAATACGGGCAGTTCATGGGGTTTGATACACTGACCATGGTTCCGTTTGACCTTGATGCCGTAGATACATCATACATGACAGCAGAGGAAATTAAGTTGCTCAACGATTACCATGCCAAAGTATTTACGTCCATAAGCTCTGATTTTGAGGGAGAAGAGCTTGAGTGGCTTAAGACTGTGACACGGGCGCTGTAGATAGGAACAAAGGGCTTGCAAAACGAAAGGGAAAATGATATTTACAAAATATCATACGGGGTGAAATTATGAAGAGTATTGGGAAAAAGGTTTTGACATTAATGGGAGCTTTGGGGTTCTTTCTGGTTCTGATATGCTTCCTCAATCTGGCTGCATTATCTAATATTGAAAAATATAATGTACAGCTTAGTGAAAACTTTGAGAGTTACAATAAGGCAATGCAGTCCGGTGATGCCCAGGCGGTTGCCCAGGCGGAAGCGGACTATGCATACGTGGTGGACAGAAGCAATATCCGTGTATCGGGTACGGAGACCTTTGATATTGCTTTAATTGTGGTTATTCTGATTCTAATGGTTATCACGACACTGGTGGTTAGGCAGTCAATTGCCGCTCCGGCTAAGAAGGCAAGCAGACATTTATCTGAGATTGTGGGTAAGATTGAGAATAATCACGGAGATCTGACAGAGCGCATTGAAACAAAATCAAAAGACGAAATCGGGCAGTTGGTAAATGGAATTAATGGCTTTATGGCTCAGCTCCAGGAACTCATGCAGAAGATTAAGCGTGTCTCTTCGGAAATATCAGCATCGTCAGGAGAGGTAAGTGCCAGAGTTGATGAGTCCAATCAAAGTGCCATAAGCGTATCGGCGGCGACGGAAGAGCTGGCAGCAGGCCTGGAGGAAATTTCAGCAACTATTGGCGTGATTGCCAAAAACAGCGACGAAGTTCTTGCGCAGGTGGAGAATATGGATGCCAGTGCCAGACATGCAAATGAGAGTGTTTCTGCCATTCAGAATAAAGCTGTCAACATGAAAACCGAAACTGAGAAGAATAAAAACGCAGCAGAGGGTATGTTCTCGGAGGTGGGTGCAACTCTTGAACAGGCTGTTGAAGAGAGCCGCAGCGTTGAACAGATTAACAGTCTGACGGCTAATATTCTGGACATTGCCAGCCAGACCAACCTGTTAGCCCTGAATGCCTCTATTGAGGCTGCCAGAGCAGGAGACGCCGGAAGAGGTTTTGCAGTGGTAGCTGACGAAATCCGTGTTCTCGCGGATAACAGCCGTGAGACAGCAAGCAGTATTCAGGAAATCAGTGAGCAGGTAACCACCGCTGTAAAGAAGCTGACAGATGCCGCTTCAAAGCTGCTTGACTTTGTCAACATAGACGTTATGAAAGATTATGACAACTTTACTGCAATTGTGGGGCAGTATGAAAATGATGCGGCCAGCATGGGAGCTGTGTTCACTGACTTTGCAGAAAAAGCAGATATGATGTCCGATGCCATGAAGCAGATTAATCAGGGCATTAACGACATATCCATAACAGTGGACGAAAGCGCCAAGGGTGTATCCGGTGTGGCTGAAGATGCGTCACAGCTGGTTAATTCCATTATTGGAATTCAGTCACAGACAGAAAAGAATCAGTCAGTATCCCGGGAACTTGAATCAGAAATTAAAAGATTCGAGAGAGTATAAATAAAATACGAAGTACAAAGTTACGAGGGAGTTTTATGACACTCCTGATATGATACCTTCTATTCAGAACAGTTAAACATGTTGTGAATAGGAGGCATTTTTATGAAGGGATATATTACAGCAAACGGATACATGGGACTTGTGGACGGAAGATATGTACTTTTTGCAAGTGAGGCAGACTACAGGGAATATATGGAAGAAGCGTAGAAAAGCAATAGGGGGGCATAGTTCAAAAGTAATAATTTTTTAAGTATTATTACTTATTTAAACTTGAAAAAGAAGTCAAAATGAAGTAAAATTTATTTATAATTATATTTACGTAAATTTTATTTCAGAAAGGATGAGTTGAATTGAAAAAACGATTACTCGCGGGGGTTTTGGCTTCTTTGATGGTTCTGGGAATGCTTACCGGATGCAATGGGGACAAGACCGGCACCAGTGATGGGGTGGAGAATGTATCAGGAAGTGATACGAATTTGGGGAACGAGAATCAGGACACGGGTAAGATAGCGCTTACGGTATGGGCTGAGGAAGCACAGCATGATACCGTCCAGAAGATGATTGACAGCTTTATAGAAGCTTATTCCGGGGAGGCGGAATTTGAGATAACACTGCAGGCAGCTTCAGATGCCGATACGAGAAATCTTCTTCTTGCGGATGTACAGAACGCAGCGGACGTATTTTCTTTTCCGGACGACCAGCTCAATACAATGGTAGCGGCAGGTGCTCTCGCACCGGTGCCTAATGCAGATGAGATTAGAGAACAGACGGTTACGGAGGCTGTCAATGCGGCTACAATTAACGGAATATTGTATGCATACCCTATGACAGCCGACAACGGATATTTCCTGTATTATAACAAGAAATATTTTAAAGAGAATGATGTTAAGACCCTTGATTCTATACTCAGTATATGTGAGGAGAAGGATAAGAAGTTCTCTATGGAGCTGAATTCAGGCTGGTATTTGTATGCTTTTTTCGGTAACACAGGAATGGGTATGGGGCTTAATGATGACGGAATCACCAATTACTGTGACTGGAACAGCACCGAGGGAGACATAACGGGAGTGGATGTTACCAAGGCTCTTATCAATACTATTTCCAGCCCGGGCTTTGTCTCACAGCCTGACGGAAGCTGGACGGCACAGGCCCAGAAGGATGAGGTTATAGCTGCGGTTAGCGGTGTATGGAATGCCATGGCAGTACGAAATGCATGGGGTGATGATTACGGCGCCTGCAAGCTGCCTACATATACCTGTGACGGCAAGCAGATCCAGATGGCATCCTTTACAGGCTATAAGATGATAGGCGTCAACTATTATTCTAAGAATAAGGAGTGGGCATATAAGCTGGCACAGTGGATTACCAATGAGCAGAACCAGACACTTCGTTTCGTGGAGCAGAATCAGGGACCTGCGAATAAGGTCGCTGCGGCATCGGATGAAGTATCCAAGGTTCCGGCAATTACAGCGGTTATTGAACAGTCACAATATGGTACGTTGCAGCGTGTAGGTAACAATTTCTGGACACCATGTACGGAATTTGTGGATACTCTTATCGGTGGAGAATATGACACAAGCAGGCTTCAGGATATGCTTGATAAAATGGTAAAAGGAATTACAGAATAAGGGTGACGGAGGTGTATACATATGGAAAAAAAGAAAAAACGTATTAGTCTGAAATTCATTATACTTATTCCGGTGTTCGTCCTTGGCATTGTCGCTGTAATTTCCAATCTTCAGGCGATGAGCAGCCTCAGAAAGGTTAATCAGACTGCTACTAAGATTGTTGATGAGAATCTTGCCAGCATATCGCAGCTCAGTGAGATTCAGAACGAAGCACAGATTATACACAAACTTGCCCTTTCGCATATTATAGCCACTGATTTTAATACTATGGTTGCTTTGGTGGATTCTGTGAGAGCCGAGCAGACTGTACTTGACGGAATGCTTGAGAAGTATGCAAAGAATTTGAATCCGGCGGATAAGGACGCTTATGCACAGCTTCTTAGCAGCTATGAAGGGCTTAAGTATGAGATTGCCAATCTTCTTGCATTCAGCGGAAACAGCAAGAAAACAGAAGCCTTCGAGCTTGCCAACGGTGCAATCGCTACCTACAGTAACGATATGCAGATGCAGATTGGCAACATGATTGAGAATGCGAACACGGCATCTGCGCTGGCGGGGAACGAGCTTGAAGCAGATTTTAATATGGCTAGGATTAGTAATATAGGTTTTATTGTTATCAGCGTGCTTGCACTATTAGGTTCACTGTTTGGTGTATCCTTACTGGTTATACGTAAGCTTAACAGGACCAACCGAGAACTTAACGAAATTATTTCAGGCATCGATAATGGTGAGGGTGACCTGACAAAGAGGGTAAGCATTATGTCAAATGATGAGATTGCAGACCTCGGTGCGGGTATCAACACGTTTATGGAAAAACTTCAGTCCATTATGAGACTGATTATATCCAATTCACAGAAGCTTGAGAGTGTGGTAAGTGAGGTTCAGGACAATGTCCGTACTTCCAATGACAGTGCTTCAGACTTGTCTGCTGTCACGGAAGAGCTGTCCGCAACTATGCAGGAGATAGAGAATGCAGCATCCATAATCAACCAGAATGCGGATGCCGTACACGCTAAGGTTGTGGAGATAGCCCAGAAGTCGGGAAGCATAAGCGATTACTCCAAGGAAATGAAACTCAATGCGGATAAGATGGAGTCCGATGCAAGAACCAACATGGAAGAGACGGGAAGCAAGGTTGAGGATATATTGGATATTCTCAATAAGGCCATTGAAGAGAGCAAGAGTGTTGAGCAGGTTAACGGACTTACCAATGATATTCTTAGTATTTCCAGTCAGACCAATCTCCTTGCCCTGAATGCATCCATAGAGGCTGCCAGAGCCGGAGATGCGGGCAGAGGCTTCGCAGTCGTTGCTGATGAGATCAGACAGCTTGCTGATTCCAGCCGTGAGACAGCTAACCGCATTCAGCAGATTAACGGAATTGTCACTAATGCCGTACATAATCTGTCAGACAATGCAAAGAACCTTGTTGATTACATGACAGTTTCCATTCTGCCTGAATTTGAGAACTTTGTTAAGGGCGGTGCCCAGTACAGGGACAATGCAACCTACATTGAGAATGTGATGAATGAATTTGCCGAGAAGACAGATGAACTTAAGGGTGAAGTCAATGAGATTGCCAAGTCCATAAGTAATATTACCAATGCCATTGAGGAGGGCGCCAAGGGTGTCAGCGGTGCGGCAGACAGCACCCAGACCCTTGTTATGGATATGGATAACATCGGCTCTAAGATGGAGGAAAACAAGGAAATTGCAGATGCTCTCAGAAAAGAGACGGATGTATTTACCAGCTTCTAATATTATTTTTATCGTATCCCGGCGGGAAACTGCCGGGATCTTTTTTGACTTATAGGAAATTTCTTCGGAATTCCCTATAAGTCAAAAAGGCACTGCGTGCCAAGATGCGCACCTCGCGGAGAGGAATTAATTGCTACGCAATCCGCTCGGGCGCGAAAGAGTGCGCAAGCGCACTCTTTTTACATATTGCACTAATACCACAATAGCGTTAAACTATAATATAATGACAGGGTCAAAAGCTGTGTAACAGCGGAGCAATTCTTAGGCATTAAAGCGAGGAAATGAGGAAACAGTTATGTATATTTTTATATCCCACTCTTCATCGGATGCTGCCGTAGCGTCGGATGTGTGTGATATGCTAGAAAAAAACGGAGAAAAGTGTTTTTTAGCTCCCAGAGATATCCGCTCGGGTCACGAATATGCGGAGGAGATTGTGGATGGTATAGACAGGTCGGATGCGCTGGTTTTGCTGCTTTCAAAGAAGTCAAACGAGTCGCCCCATGTACTGAGGGAAATCGAGAGGGCTGTCAGCAGGTCAATTCCGATTATTGTATATAAGCTTGAAGAGGTTGAGCTTAGGAAGTCTATGGAATATTTCCTTATGACACACCAGTGGGTAAATGCAAAGCAGGGAGCACAACTAACGGATTTGCTTGACTGTATAAATACGCTTCCGGATAGAGGAGAGAGAAGAGTATCAGTGCAGGCTGCAGAGAAAGCAGATAATACAGATGATACAGACAATAGAGATAATACAGAAAAGTCACCGGATGTTAAGAAAAGAAGGGGAAGAAGGCTGGCTGCGGCAGTGGCAGTCTGCGTGGTACTTATTGCGGCGGTTCTGCTCTGGGGATTTGCAGGTAACGGTTTTGGTCGGGACAAAGATGTAATAGATGTAGAAGCAGGCGATACGGTGGTATTTGGCAACTATAACGGAGAACCTATAGAGTGGCGTGTTCTCAGGGTATCCGATGACGGAGAGGAGGCTGTTCTTGTTTCAAAATACATACTGACCATGAAGGCTTATGATGCGCCGGAGAGTGGAAAATATAATTATGATGGTGTCAAGGACTACTGGTCGGAGAATTCAGAGGCTGCTACAGATATGGAACTTCAGGCAAGAGTTCGTGGAAGCAATGATTGGAGCAATTCAACTATAAGAACATGGCTCAATTCCGAGGACGAGGTTGTTAAGTATGAAGGGCAGGCACCGACTTCAAACGCCATGTCAGAGCTTAAGAACGGATACAGCAACGAGGCAGGCTTCCTGCATGACTTTACGGATGAAGAGCTTACAGCGCTTAAGACGGTGGATGTGGTAACGAAGGCCAATGTGCTGGCAGCTGCACAGAATGGAAACACGGGCGGAACGCAGGAGATAATAACCAAGGACAGGGTATATCTGCTGTCATTAGAGGAGCTAGGCTGGTTTGAGGAGTCAGGAATGACTACTCTGGCCGTACCAACAGACGCAGCAATACAACAGGATGCAAGCGGATGGTATAAGATATATTCATTAGATATGGGAGTAAAAGAATACTACTGGTGGCTTAGGGAGCCTGCTGATAAGTCTTCAAGCAAGTGCCTTCTGGTAGGCAACGGCTACAGCGGGAACAGCTTATCTGAATATCCGGCAGGCCTGGAGGGATTTGGAATACGTCCTGCCGTTACGGTGGACTTACATTCAAAAAGCATAAAAAAATAGGAGCAGAAGAGGCGGATTATGAAGCTTGGCAATTTGGAAAAATATAATTACATAGTAATACAGATGCATGACAATCCTGATGCGGATGCGGTTGGTGCGGGATATTCCATGTATCAGTATTTTAAGTCAAAGAGGAAAATAGTACGTCTGGTATATGGAGGGCGCACTAAGATTACCAAGAGCAATATGCGCATGCTTATAAAGGAGCTTGGAATTCCTGTTGAGTACATCAAGGATGCGGACGAGCTGAGACTGCCGGAATATGACAAGCCGGAGCTTCTGCTTACCGTGGACTGTCAGTACGGAGAGGGAAATGTATGGCATATTGATGCGGAGAATGTGGCAATGATTGACCACCATGCAACCGGAAGAGTGTCGGATGATATGGCTGAGATAAGGAGCTATATTGTAAGCTGCTCGGCTGTCTGCTACGATATGTTAAGGGCCGAAGGGTATGATGTGAATGCCAATATCGATGTCGCTACAGTGTTGTACTACGGCACATTCATGGACAGCAATGAGTTCTCGGAGATACGAAATCCCCTTGAGCGTGATATGATAGATTGCTTACATGTGGACAAAAAGCTCATAAACAGGATTACTCATGCGAATTTTACCATGCAGGAATTGGAAACCGCGGCTATTGCTATGCTGAGGTTCAGTTATGATGAGAACAAAAGGCTGTCGATAGTGAAGTCCAAGCCCTGTGACCCGAATATACTGGGGCTTGTGGGGGACATGGTTCTGCAGGTGGACAGCGTGGACGTGTGTATAATATTCAGCGAATGCGATGGTGGCTATAAATTATCCATAAGGAGTTGTGAGGCTGAGGTCGCGGCAAATGAACTGGCAGCGTATCTTACGGCAGACATAGGCAACGGAGGAGGGCACACAGACAAGGCGGGCGGTTTCATCAACCAGAAGAAGTATGAAGAAAAGTATGAGGACATACTGATTGATTCATATATTTTTAAACGTGTTGAGCAGTATTATGACAGCTTCGAGGTCGTATATGCCAAGGACGGCATATCTGACCTGAGTGAATATGCGCTGTACAAAAAGAAACCTTACATATACGGATATGTCAGGACTACGGATTTGTTTGAGGCAGGAACGGAATGCAGGATAAGGACATACGAGGGGGATGTATTTGTCACAGCGGATGAAGACACCTATCTGATGATAGGATTCTTTGGCGAAGTATATCCTATACAGAAGGAGGCTTTTGAGAAAAAATATACACCGCTTGATGAAGCTTTTAACAAAGCCTTTGATTATGAACCATCTGTTAGAAGCCTTAAACATGACAGAAATTTCGGAATACTGGAGTATGCGAAGCAGTGTCGCAGCATGGGCAGCGAGGTGTATGCACGACTGCTTGACAAGCCTACAAAGGTTTTTTCAAGATGGGACTACGATACATATATGTACGGCGATGAAGGGGACTATATATGCTGTTCATGCATGGACTTAAATGACATATACATTGTGAAAAAAGAAGTTTTTGAGGAAATATATGAACAAAAATAGCAGAAAGGAATTTCTCTATGTTATACGAAGAGAGCGAATATAAAAGTAAGTTTCCCGGAAAAACAATACAGAACAGGGTATACATAAGGCTGGATGGCAGATTCATGATACAGCCCGATGTAAAAGCCTTTCCACTGTATTGTACAGCCTGCCGGAGAACACAGCCTGAAATGTACATACATGACGGCTCAAGGTACGGACATGTAGGAGCCTGCGCCTGCAGTTTCTGTGGGGCTGAGATTAATGTAAATGACGGTGATAATATAGTTACATTCATAAGAACGGGCGGAAGAGAGATTGACTTTGCTGACCTGTATCTCATTGACTGGAAGTATATTCACGCCATGGGAGAGTCGGAAGAGGCAAAAATACTGCAGGCATTGCAAAGCTATAAAGGACGGTTTGTCTATCTTGATGAGCTCTGCGATATTGTAGCGAGGGTGTTGGAAATCAATGCCAAGTCAACACATAGCTTTTGTACTGACAAAGAGTATTCCATCCTGCCTGAGGATGTGAACAGATGGATTAATCTGTTATACACCGCTGGTGTAAGACTACCGGAAGGAGTTTTCTAAAATTTCCCTGATGTGTTCAATTGTTGATGGCTTGGCATAATGATAGCCTTGGAACCATGTGGCATTATAGCTACGCAGATAATTTTCAAGTTCTTCATTTTCAACACCTTCAATACAGGTGTTGATGCCCGATTTGTTGGCAAAATCAATGATAGAGTGAACCATAGCCTGATTCTTAGGGCTGTCGATGATGCCGCGGATAAAACTCATATCTATCTTAATCTCATTCATGGGTACATTCATGACGATGCTTGATGAGGCACTGCCCGTCCCATAATCGTCCATGGCAAAACGGATGCCCTGGGTCTGAAAGTATTCAACAATCTCCTTCAAGGCATTCAAAGGAAAATCTTTACAGCGTTCTGTAAGCTCCATGCACAGATTCTGAGCCGGGAAACCGGTGTTGGAGAGAATGTTTTCAAGTGCATGGCGGAATTCAGGACGCTCTAATTGTCTTGCGGATATATTCACATTCACAAAGAAATCGGGCTTGAGCTCTAAGAGCGGAAGTGTCTCGGTCAGAGCCTTTTGCAGTACAAAATTACCAAGCTCATACATGCTTGGGTCTGTCTCCATCCATTCAATAAACATTCTCGGCGGAACGCTGCCATAGGGCTCTCTGCGCCATCTTACAAGAGCCTCGACTCCTACGATAGCACTTGTGGCAGAATCCACAATAGGCTGGTATTCAAGGTAGAAGCCGGAACATCCGTTTCTTACAGACTGATGGATTACCTTCATCAGCTCTAAGTCAACACCGTTAGAGGTTCGGACTTCATCGTTAAAGATTATAAGCTGTCCCTGATGCTCTTTAGAAGAGTGGTTAAAAGCATAGGACACCTTACTCTGTATGGTGGAAGTGTCGCCTTCATAATTGTCTAAAATAACAGCTCCGGCGCTGATTTTAAGTATTATCCTGTTGGAGTCCACTGTAATACCATCGCTTAATTTTTTGCGGATCTTTTGCTCAAATTCAATCAGTCCCTCCCTGCCGCAGTTCTTGAGGATGAACAAAAAGCATTCACCGTCAAGGCGGTATACCGCACTATATTCATCCATCATGTATATGAAGTCCAGCGCCACATGCTGTATTATCTTGTTGGCATAATCGGTTCCGTAAATCATGTGGTAATTGTTGAATGCCTCAATACCGATTTTAAGAATAGAGACATAACGATATGCTGCTAAAACCTTTGGCAGTTCTTTGGAATATCTGTAATATGAATAGAGATATGTTAAAGGGTCATATTCCGGGAAAAAATTTTCATTTTTTAAGATGGTTATCTGATAACATGGAACACCTGACGCATCGGAAATAGTATCTGTATTAAAGCTGAACATATGGTATTTGTTATTTACGTCATGAATTCTTACACACAAATCACGGTCATCAACCTGACCTGATATTCTTATATTAATTCCCTCAATAAATTCATTACGGTCATAAGGGTATACCAGCTCGGAAAAAATGCTGATAAAATTGCTGTTTTGCTGGCTGTTTAGACCGAAGAATTCCTGTGTGCTCTTAGGACACCACACTTCCATGGTCTTAAGGTTCATTATCCACATATAGGAATTAGCAGTCAATTTCCCGACCGCTTCCATAATTGCAGATGTACATGTGTTATCTAACCAGAATTTGCTTTCGTTCATTCGTAATATCCCATCCCCAACAGACAAAAACAAGGGGCAAAGCCCCCAACCTCATTATCACTGATTATACCATAAATGGTATAATCTTACAATTGAAAAATCTGCAATTAGAACAGTATTAAAGGGCTATTTTAATATTTTGTAACATATGAAAAGAATTCGTAACAAAAAGTAAGAGTTTTGTAACAAAAAGTAAGGGTTTTGTAACAACTTATGATAAGGCTTATGGTATATTTTTTATTGGAAGAAAAATTATATTTCCTGTCACCTTTTTTATCCTCACCGTATCTTATATATGAGTCGGGTAAAAAGTGATACTTCCGAAATAATGATTACCGATGAGAGGAAAATAGAAATGGTTTTTAGCAGCTTTGAGTTCATCTGTTGGTTTCTGCCTTGCTTTTTAATAATATATTATCTTACACCGTTCAAATGGAAAAATGCGTGTATTCTGCTTTTCAGTCTGGTGTTTTATGCGCATGGAACAATAGATAACCCCGGATATATTCTGTTGATTGTTATTTCTTTAATAGTAAATTATACCCTTGGTATTCTGATAGGAAGAAGTAAAAGGCACAAGAAAGCCTGGCTGGTTGCAGGCTTAATATACAATTTCGGAATTCTGTTTGTATTCAAATATCTGGATTTTGTTATTGTTAATCTTAACAGGGCTCTTGTATTTTTCTTACCTGATATGAAGCCGCTTGAGTGTGTTAATCTGGTCCTGCCGATAGGAATTAGTTTTTTTACGTTTCAGATAGCCTCTTATCTGATAGATGTATACAGAGGAACCGTTAAAGCTGAAAATGGAGTAGTCACTCTTGGCACATACATTCTTATGTTCCCCCAGCTAATAGCCGGGCCGATTGTGCGTTTTGATCAGGTAAGGGAGAGGCTTGAATACCGTAAGCATACCTTGAAAGGATTTTTTCAAGGCTTAAAGCTCTTTATTGTCGGGCTGGGCTTTAAGGTGCTCCTTGCAAATCGCATCGGGCTGCTGTGGACGGATGTGACTGCAATAGGCAGTGTTTCAATCTCAACACCCCTAGCATGGATGGGCATTGTAGCATACAGCATGCAGTTATATTTTGACTTTTACGGATATTCTCTGATGGCAATGGGGCTTGGAAGGATGATGGGAATAAAAATTCCCCAGAATTTTAAAACGCCGTATATGTCCTGCAGCATGACGCAGTTCTGGCGCAGGTGGCATATAACGCTGGGAGCGTGGTTTCGGGAGTACGTGTACATACCATTGGGAGGCAACCGAAAGGGAAAGGCGAGAACACTCTTTAATCTTTTTGTAGTGTGGCTGCTCACCGGAATATGGCATGGCGCAGATTGGAATTTTGTTTTATGGGGCCTGTTCCTGTTCGTAATAATGGCTGTGGAGAGGTTAGGAGTCGGCAAATGGCTTGAGGAGCATAAAATAGCGGGGCACATCTATATGCTTTTGCTGATTCCGGTTTCGTGGCTTATTTTTGCAATATCAGATTTGAAGGAGCTTTCGGTGTACTTCGGCAGGCTTGTGGGAATCGGCGGAGAATATATTTTCAAAGGCGACTTCGCCAAATACTGGGGCATATACGGCAGACTGCTGATAGTCGGCATACTATTCTGCACACCACTACCGGGGGCAATTTATAAAAAAATTCAAAAAAGTCCTTTTGTATGGATTTTGCTGGCAGGAATACTTGCGGGAGTGTTCTATTTCTTGTATATGGGACTGAATGACCCGTTTCTGTACTTCAGATTCTAAATAATCGTTTACGCGTTACTACGAGCTCCCCACGGTTGTATTACGTCATGTCTGCGCACCGCTTGTAGTAAACGATAATTTATAGTTGAGAGGAGAAAATATATGAGCAAAGAAAATGAGAAGAATAAGGCTTTATCGGAGTGGGGGATGTTTTGTGTGGTGCTTTTGCTGACAACGGTGTTCCTTATAGTCGATGCGAAGTTTTTAAGGGCGGAAAGTAAGGATGGGAAGGTTAAGGAGCCTGGGTGGCAGAGCACGCAGGAAGATGCGCAGGAAATTATAGAAAGTACTCCGGATAAGAGCGCACAGGAGAATTACGGAGAGGGACAGGAGCAGGAACGGGAGTACACGCAGGAAACTTCAGGGGAGCAGGCACAGGAAACATCAGGAGAGCAGGCACGGGAAACTTCAGGTGAGCAGGCTCAGGAAGACACACGGGAAACATCAGGAGAGCAGGCACAGGAAGACACACAGGAGGCTTCGGGAGAGGAGACTTCGGAAGCAGACCGGGAAACACAGAGTCCGCAGGAAACGCAACCTGAATTTACACAGGCACCGGAGGGATATTTTGATGATGCATTATTTATCGGTGATTCCAGAACAGTGGGTCTGTCGGAATATGGCGGAATTGAGGGAGCGGATTTTTATGCTACAACAGGAATGAGCGTGTACAATATAGACAGCGAAAAGGTACGCCTTGGAGATAAGGGCGTTATATCTTTTGAGAATCTCATTACACAGTATTCCTACGGCAAAATATATTTAATGCTGGGAATAAATGAGCTTGGATATGATAAGGATGAGACGGTCAATGAATATAAGGCGCTGGTTGAGAGGCTGAGACAGGCGCAGCCGGAGGCGATTATATTTGTGGAGGCGAATCTGCATGTATCGGCAAAACGTTCGTCCCAGGATGCAATATACAACAATCAGAACATTAATTATATCAATGATAATATTTCGGTACTTGCAGATAATGAAAATATATTTTATATTGATGTAAATAAATTGTTTGATGACGAGGACGGAAACTTAAGAGCTGATACCACTATGGATGAAACCCACGTGCTTGGAAGATATTATAAGCAATGGGCGGACTGGCTCGCCGAAAATGCAATTGTAAAATAATGCATCAATCCGCCCCGGCAGGAGTGGATTATGCGTAAAGGTATTGATAATGCATGGTTTAGTCGTAAGACAGGCGAACTGGCAAACGGAATGTATGTGCTGGCAGTGAGTATTCTGAAGAACGAAGCAGACGCAGAGGATGCGATTCAGAATGCGCTTTTGTTGGCATACCGCAATCTGGATAAGTTGAGGATGTTTGATAAATTTAAGCCGTGGTTGTTTAAGATATTAACGAATGAATGTTATAAAATTATTAATGCAAGAAAATATAGTGATGACATAGAAAATATCTCTTTGGAAGCCGGTGAATCCTGCTTGGAGACCGAGACCAAGATGACACTGTGGGAGACCATTAATTCATTGCCTGATGACTACAGGACAGTTACGGTGCTGTTCTATTACGAGGACATGAAAATCACGGAAATAGCCTCTGTACTTAATGTTTCGGAGGACACAGTCAAAAAGCGTCTGTCCCGGGCAAGGGAAAAGCTGCGCAGATTGCTTGACGAGGAGGATTTTTATGAATAAAATCGATAAAATGTTAAAAAGCCGGATAAAAAGCGCTGCCCCTGAGATGCCGGAGGACATGTCGGTGCGTATTAATGAAATGGTAAACAGCCTTGACGTACAGCCGTATAAAAAGCGTAACAGCCCTTTTAAAACAGCGGTTCTGGTGGCCTTTGCGGCTGTTGTGATTACATTTTTTATCCTTCCGAATGTGAACGAGAATATAGCATATGCGATGCAGGACATACCGTTTATTGGAGAGTATATAAAGGTATTCTCGATTTACAAAAAGGATAATGAGGACGAGTATCATTTCGAGCATATAGACATACCTCAGGTTGAAAGTGAGAGCGGGCTGGAAGAACAGATCGACTATATTAATAAAGATGTCAAAGAACTGACGCAGATGGCAATAGATGAATATGAAAAGACCATAAGTGACCTGCCGGATGCACATATGGGACTTGAGATTAATTATGAGGTTGTGACCAATACAGATGAATGGTTCACGCTGAGAGTCCTTATATATCAGGTGGCAGGAAGCGGTAGTTCGCAGTACAAATACTATCATATTGATAAGCAGAGAGGGGAGCTGGTGTCTCTTTCTCAGATTTTTACAGACAGCTTTAACTATGTGAGCGTATTCAGCGCCGAGATTAAGAACCAGATGCAGGAGCAGATGCTTGAGGACGATAAAAAAATATACTGGGTATATCCTGATGACAACACTTGCAGCGGTTTTTACCAGATAAAGCCGGATCAGAATTTCTACTTCAATGAGAACAATGAGCTTGTTATCGCCTTTGACAAATATGAGGTGGCACCGGGATACATGGGCTGTCCTGAGTTTGTTATACCAAGGGAGTTGTACGAGTCTTCATTTAATTAGACCCGCCCGTGCTTGAAACAATTCGGATATTCGTATATAATGTAGACTATTGAATTATACATGTAGGGGTGTGACATGTCAAAATTAAAATGGAACTTGAATAACACTTACATATCCGAACGGCTGCAGGAGAGTCTGCGTCCAATCTCCCGCTACGCGATGACCACCATTGTTGCGCCCATGGGTTATGGCAAGACAACGGCGGTAAACTGGTATCTGGCCGAGCGCGCCAAAGCAGAAGCGTTAAATGTCATCCGCATCAGCGTATATTCCGATAACCTTGCGATTTTCTGGAAAAGCACACAGGACGCCTTTGCCCGCGCCGGTTATGACTTTATGCGGGACTATATCTGCCCCACAGACGCATCCGGCGGCGGACTGCTGGTGGATGATCTCTGCCATGAGCTGGCGGGAGAAACCTCCTGCTATATCTTCGTGGACGATTTTCATCTCCTGACGGATCTGCGCGT
>CAMAKT010000021.1 GCA_945836135.1 uncultured Clostridia bacterium
CGGTGTTCACTCATTGAGTTTCGCAATTACCTTTTTATTCTTTATTTTTGCTTCTTATCCAGTTGTATTTCTTAATAAAATCCTCCTCGGAGGTTCCTGTAAAGAAATAGTAATCAAAATATTGTGCATCCGAAAGGCTGATAAATGAGCCGTAGGTAGGTATGCTGTTAAAGAGCACTGTGGAATCATGGCTGATTACAATACCATAACCCTTGTCGGATATCACGCAGGGAGCCTTCAGCCTGCCATTGCCGAATGAAATATACCTTGCAACACGGATAAGGGGCAGGTGTGAACGATTGCTTTCGCCGAAGGCGTACAGCTTATGGCTTAAATCGAAGTCAAAGAAGCAGAGACTTCGGTTCTGAGCCGGCTCAAGAACCCGTCCCGGCTGTGCTTCCTTCAGGATAATGTTCTTTTCTTTATCACAGAAGCTTATTAGTCCGGTTTTCTTATCTACGCGAAGGTAGAGCGCGGATGTGGCAAGCAGGGCGGTATCAGGGGTATCCTTGTAATTCCATTTGTCATAGGTGTTCCTTATCTCAATGCACTCCGCCTTCGGTATGCTCTCGCCGGTTTTGTGGTATGATACCCGAATCATTGTTGCAGCGTACGGGGTAATCTTAAGTGTGGCGTTGATACTGTCGAGCACGAGAGTATTGCCATCACGCCTTACATCCCTGAAGGAGTATGTTGACATACGTTTAGGGCTCTGCTTGAGATCGTCCATTTTTGGCATGGAGCCGAAGGCAAGCTCCGAACGGCACATGATTTTGTTACTGGAGTCTACGATGGCGGGTCTGGCGGCAGGGGTGGGTGGCTTGGCTCTGGTATTCTTAACTGGTGCGTTTGCGACAGTCGAATTCCGGTCAGTGCAGACTTGGGCTGTCTTCGTATTACCGCATACAGGAACAGGTCTGCGCACTCTTCCTGCCCGGCTGTTGTCTGTTTCAAATACTGTATTTTGCACATCATCAGCAACGGGTTCTGCGATAATTGGTGTAAGGGTTCCTGTGTAATATAACGCAAGCTCATGGAGTGCTCGAGTAGCTGCAACATAGAGAAGCTTTACGTTGGCATCGCATGGTGGGTATGCATTGCTGTCAGGGTTCATGAGTATACAGCAGTCAAATTCCAGTCCTTTTGTATAGGTAATAGGTAAGACCATGGTTCCGGTGTCAAATTCCATCGTATCAGAATCATTAATCTCCGTATATTCGGATAATCGCATTGCTGTTGACTTAGAGGTGGCGGTATCAGGGCAGATAACAGCTATTGTCTCATAGCCTTCATTTTTCCACTCATTTATCTTTTCGGCAGTTGTCCGTATAAGAGCGTCATAGTCGTCGCATTTTCTTATGGAAACTTCATTGCCATGTCTTATAACAGGCTCCACAGGGTAGATTGAAAATGAGCCGTGTCTTAAAATATCTGTGGCAAAGTGTGAAATCTCGATTGTGTTTCTGTAGCTTTTGCGCAGGAGATTGAAAGTGTCAAATTCTCCCGTAAGGAAATTCCCCGTAAGTTCATTCCAGTCGTTAAGACCATGATCGTAGTGGATATTCTGCGCCACATCCCCCATGATTGTGTAGGTGCAGCCCCGCATACAGTAGCGCAGGCTCATATATGCCATCATTCCGAAATCCTGCGCTTCATCTATAACCACATGGTGCGCCTCAACAATGGGGTCGTCCTCCTTGGTGCGCTTGTAGATATATGCAAGGGCGGCAAGGTCGTACAGGTCGGGATTTTCCGGGTCAAAAGGAAATACGGTCTTGTAGAGTTTTTCCTGGTTCTTTAGAAAATCAGCATAGATATCATATATGGACAGCTTCCATTTCTTTGAACCGAAGTACTGCCTG
Organism: uncultured Clostridia bacterium; assembly: GCA_945836135.1. Taxonomy (GTDB): domain Bacteria; phylum Bacillota; class Clostridia; order Lachnospirales; family Lachnospiraceae; genus CAG-882. The sequence goes on from CAMAKT010000021.1 coordinate 1,863, forward strand.
TAAAACCTGATTAGAGCCTTCTTCTCCTCGGGAGAGTATTGGATACCTTTGCCTGTAATCTCGTTTTCAAGGCGGGCAAGGACACGCTTGTTCAGCAGATTAATCTTTGACTGGATTGAAAGTCCGGGATTCTCATCAAGAAAGGCTATGGTGGATTCCGAAGTGAGAAGGGTCACGCATACGTCATGCTCAAGCAGGACGTTCTCATTGGATTTAAGGATTACATCACGGGTATCAATCATTGAGCGTTCAAGCGCCAGGCAGAAGGCTTCAAGCTCGTCGAACCACCGGAGAGTTCCGCGCTTCAGGGAAGCAGGGTATGCAGCAGAGGGTAATGTAAGCGGTGCAATATGCTGTCTATCAGGATTCCAGTCCTCATAGAGAAGGCGGACAAAAAGCTCTTCCATGGTCATCTGGCGTACTCCGTCCACATCAAGGTCGGGAAGTACACTTGTGATATAGTTAAGCAGAATGCGGTTGCTTCCTATAATGTAGAAATCAGCCGGCTTAAAGTCCTTTTCATAGTTGTACAGAATATAGGATATCCTGTGCATTGCAACGGTGGTCTTGCCTGAGCCCGCTGCGCCCTGAACTATCATACTTTTATAAGGGGACTGCCTTATTATGTCATTCTGTTCCTTTTGAATGGTGGCGATTATTTCGCCAAGAACAGCCTTTTTATTCTGAGAAAGATATTTGTTGAGGAGTTCATCGTTAGCCACCACCTCTGCATCGAAATAAGCAGTCAGTTCATCATCCTTAATTTCGTAGGTACGTTTTTTCTTAAGGTCTATGTCGAAGCTGCCTTCGTTTGCAACGGTATAGGTTACTTTGCCAAGGTGACTTTCGTAGTATGCATTGGCAACCGGGGCTCTCCAGTCAATGACTTCGAGGTGGGTAATATCCCGGGCAATTCCGGTCTTGCCAATGTACAATGTATCTTCACCGTTGCTTTTCAAATCAATAAAGTCAATTCGCCCAAAGAAAGGTTTATTTCTTGCTTTTCTGGCTCTCACGGCCTCGTGCTGTGCCCTCTCGTAGAGAACCTGGATGTTATTAATCATGGATAGTGCTTCTACATCCTTGGCTCCGTATGTTTCAAGGAGAGTGTACAGTTCGTCGGAAAGTGCCTTTTCTTCGGCTTCATATTTTTCAAGATTTTCCTGGGACAGCGTCAGAACAGACTTAAAATGGGCTTGTTCGAATTGGTTGTCATCCGGTTTGAACATAGGGACCTCCTTATATTACTTATATTTACCGTTTTTTCTGTAGGATGAAGGCGATATGCCCACATGCTTTCTGAACACACGGTTAAACTGGGAAAAGCTGGAAAAACCACATTGTATCGATATGTCGGTAATAGGTGTATCGGTGTTAAGAAGCATTGCCTGTACATTCCTGACTCTGGTCATCTGTATGTAGTCGGTTAAGGTGAAACCTGTGATTTCCTTAAACTGATGTGATAAATAATAATTATTGATATAAAAATGTGACGAAATAAAGTCGAGGGAAAGATTTTCTCCGTAATGTGTATGAATGTACGAGGTTATGGAATATATCTTTCCTTCGATGCTGTTTTCGGGTGAGGCATTGGTATATATGTTGTCATTACGGTGTTTATATATTAATGAAAGAAACTCCATAAAATTCAAATGAATCTGAAAATTGCTGATATCGCTGGGCGCCTTACCAAGCATATATATATCGTTAATTGGTTTGAATATTTCTTTGTTGATTTCCGGGGAGAAGCGGAAAATAGGAACAGGAGTATCGAAGATGCTGAATATTCGCTTCAAATCAGGAAGAACACCGTTGTCATGTGTTGGTATGTTAAATCGTATAATTATCCTTTTGCATGGCTCGCCCTGGGGATAATAGGTCCTGTGAAGTACGTTGGGTTTGATGCCTACTATGTCAAAGCATTCGATGTTGTACTTGGTTCCTTCGATAAGATGAACTGCTTTCGGAGCCAGCAGTATGCAGAACTCATAGAAGGGATGGAAATGCTGGAAATCCATGTTGATAGCATAACTTCTGACATCATAATCGAAGCCGTAAAACAGACGGTCACCTTCGCGGTTGATGGTAATTGGATATTGGTCTTCATATAACACTGTATTTCCAACAAGCATGGGCTGCCTCCGAAATGAATGAACAAATTAAATGCAAACTTTTTTAGATATTATACAGGAAAGCTTGCATATATTATATAGTACTTTTGTAACTGACATTGCATTTGATGATAAGTAAAAACAATGTAAATTAAGTAAAATGCACAAAAAATATAAGTAAAAACGGAAAAAATGTCTAAAATGTTTAAAAAAATAAGGGGAAAACGGAAAATAAAAAACAAAATATGCAATATAGATTCAGGAAAAACGCAAATGACGCGTAGAAGATGCCGGCAAATGCTGATATGATAATTACATCCGGATTAAGAACGTATTATTCATTGATTGAAATGGAGGAAGAATATGAGAAAAAGCTTTAAAAAATTTGCAGCAGTAGCTTTATCAGCTATGATGTGCGTAGGCTCTCTTGCCGGGTGCAGCAAGTCTGCTGCAACGGACCAGACAACAGGCTCCACAACAGCAGCGCCTACAACAGAAACTACACAGGCACAGACAACAGAGACTACACAGGCCCCTACAGAGACAGAACCTGTTGATGTAGCTACATATTCAGAAGCACCTATGCTGGCTGAACAGGTAAAAGCAGGTACGCTAAAGGCTGTAGATGAGCGAATCCCTGATAAGGACAATATTTATGTAGATACACAGGATGCTGCCGGTACACCACTCACAATCGGAAATTACGGTGGAACAATCAATATCCTCAATGGTGGAGGAAGCTGGGATTTGGCCAGACCGTCACTTGAAAGTATCATCAGATACAACACAGACGGTACATATTATCCGAACGTAATTAAGAGCTATGAGCACAATGATGATTACACTGTATGGACCTTCCGTTTAAGAGAAGGAATGAAGTGGTCCGATGGTGAGGATTTCACCGCAGACGACATTACATTCTGGTACTATATGTGCCATGTGAATAATTTCGATTCCAAAGCAAGCTGGGCGGCACTTAAGGAGACAGTAGGTGAGGAGGAAGTATTTGCCAAGCTTACAAAGGTTGACGATTACACAGTAACCTGGACCTTCCAGAACCCTAAGTTCCCTGCAGACTTCATTGAGAATGGTGATTTTAAGTGGTGCTGGGCTCCTGAACATTACCTGAATGACCTTATTCCATCATCATATTATGTTGAGAACGAGTATTATGCCGATACCGGTCTCAGCGATGAGCAGGTGCTTGCAAATGCCATGGCTAAGGGTATTGACCAGGCTACAGTTAAGGACCTTGGTAAGCAGGCAACATATTATTTCTGGAATATTTCCGGAATCCCTACCCTTAATGCGTTTGTATTATCAACCAATCCGGGTAACAGCGACAGAAGCGATGATCTTTGTATCATGGAGAGAAATCCATACTTCTGGAAGGTGGATGCAGCAGGCAATCAGCTTCCGTATGTAGATGCTCTTCACTTTATCAAGACATCGGAGGATGGACAGGATCAGTTAATGTTCCGTTCAGGAGAGCTTGATTTCATCGAGGTAGCTATGCATGATATCAATTCCATCCTTACAGACCTTGGCGATAAGGTAAAGCTCTGTGAGTTTGCAAGTACCAACTGGGGTTCATACCAGATAACATTCAACTATACAAATACAGACAAGAATTACGCTGATTTATTTGCTAACAAAGATTTCCGTAAGGCTATTTCAATCTGTGTAGATCGTGAGAAGGTATCAGGTCTTTTGTCAGATGGCTTCCTTGAGCCTGGTCAGTGTGCACCATCAGAAGGTAATATCGGCTATGACCCTGAGTGGGAAACCAAGTGGACTGAGTATGATGTAGAAGAAGCTAAGAAGCTTCTTGAAGGATGCGGACTTAAGATGGGCAGCGATGGTTTCTATGATTTCGCTGATGGTTCAGACTTTATCCTTACACTCTACACATATACTGATTCGGGAGCTTCAGATGCTTTCCCTGTACTTGAGCAGTACTTTAATGCAGCAGGAATTAAGTGTGCAACAAAGGATCTTGAGGTATCAGCATTCGATACGGAGATTGATAACAATAATTGGTGTGCAGTACTTGGACCTCATACAGAAATCGGTGGTCTTTCACTTAAGTCACGAGTAGCTCCGTTTGTTCCGATTCAGCAGGCTGCCGAGTGGTACGGAGATTACGGCACATACTATGCAACAGGCGGTGCCCAGGGTGTTGCTCCTACAGGAGATATGGCTAAGCTGGTTGAACTCTATGAGCAGTGGAAAGCTACACCTGTAACAGAGGAGAGAGATGCCATCACACTTGATATTTACAAGATTCATAAGGAAAATATGTGGACAATTGCATACTTAAAGGCTGAGAGCAGCTACAGTATTGTAAGCACAAATATTGGCAATTATCCGGAACTCCTTGTACATGATGATTTATATCAGTATGGAAATATGATTCATTATTGGTCATTATATAAGGCTCAGTAAAGTTAGTTAAAATGATTTACGGAGACGTGAAATTGTTTCCACGTCTCCGTGTTTTTTTAGAAAGGATACCTAAATGGAAGAAAAAACTAAGAATCGCTTTTGGAATGGCATAGTTGAGTTTTTCAAAAAGGATCTCGTATCCTACATAATCAAAAGAGTCCTCATGTTTATTCCTACCTTATTCCTGATTTCGATTCTGGTATTCTTCGTAATCCAGCTACCTCCCGGGGATTATGTTACGGCTCATATAGCGGCACTTGCCAGTGAGGGAGAGTATGTAGACGCGAATTATGCAGCGGACCTTCGTGCGGATTATGGTCTTGATTTACCGGTTTATCAGCAGTATATAAAGTGGATTAAAGACATTGTATGGACACCGACGGATTCAGCATATTACAGATTGTATCATTCACATCATAACTGGAAATATTCCTTTGCCTATGGGCGGGATGTCTGGAGCGTCGTGGAGGAGAGACTTGGACTGACCATCGGCGTGACGGCGGTAATAATGATTTTCCAGTATCTTGTTTCGCTGCCGATTGCAGTGTATGCATCAACCCATCAGTATTCGCCGGGAGACTATATAACCTCAATTATAGGCTTTCTTGGGACAGCGATACCGAATTTCATTTTTGCCATTATACTGATGTATTTGTCGTATAAGTGGACGGGAAATGCCAACGTAGGCTTGTTTACTCCGGAAATGCTGCAAAATGGAATTCATTTGTACAATTTCGGAGATTTCCTAAAACGTATGATTATACCGATTATTGTTATCGGAACCAGCGGTACCTGCGGAATTATCCGTTCTGTGAGGGCGCAGATGTTAGATGAAGTTGCAAAGCAGTATACCCTTACTGCCAGAGCAAAGGGCGTACCTGAGCATACCATCATAATGAAGTACTGCTTCAGAGCTGCCATCAACCCTACGGTATCGGGACTTGGCGGCGTGCTTGCCAGCTTATTCTCAGGTTCAACCGTTACGGCCATGGTGCTTAATATGCAGATTCAGGGCCCCGTTCTTTTTAAGGCACTTCAGGCGCAGGATATGTACCTTGCCGGAGCTATAGTTATGGTTCAGGCCGTGCTGGTTGTGGTGGGAGTACTGATTTCGGACATTGCACTTGCATTCTTAGACCCTAGAATCCGTTACTCAGGAGGTGGAAGATAATGGCTAAAAAAGTAAAATCCAAAGACGATTATTATCTTGCATCCCAGTGGACTTTGATGGCAAGAAAACTCAAGAAGCATAAGCTTGCAAGAGTGTCCATGGTTATTCTTATAATCCTGTATATCGGTGCTATTTTTGCAGATTTTCTTGCACCTTACTCTTTGGAGGAATTTGACCCGTTATATAGAAATACCGCACCTACAGCGATTCACACGAAATACGACGGTGAGAATGTAGGGCTCTTTGTTTACAAGCTGGATAAACAAATAAATAAAAAGGATTTCTCGGTAACTCTGCAGGAGGATACATCAGAATACTACAAGATTAAGTTCTTCGTACATGGCTCCGAATATAAATTCCTCGGATTGTTTAAATCAGACCTTCATTTGTTTGGAGTGGAGCAGGGCAGCAATGGCGGCACAGGAGCTAAGATAATGTTGTTCGGCGCAGACTCCCTCGGACGAGATATATTTTCAAGAGTACTGTTGGGAAGCAGAATTTCCTTATCAATACCATTTGCCAGTGCCATAATAAGCTTCTTCCTTGGCATTACAATCGGTTCCATTTCAGGATACTTTGGCGGAAAGGTTGATATGGTTATTCAGAGAATTATCGAGGTTATCGGTGCTGTTCCGCAGATTCCTTTATGGATGGCTCTTTCCGCAGCAATTCCTCCGGGAGTTTCCACTATTAAGATGTACTTTTACATGACGATAATATTGTCATTTATTAACTGGACAGGAATGGCGCGAGTTGTTCGTGGTAAGTTCCTTTCCTTAAAAAATGAAGATTATGTAATGGCAGCAAGACTTTCAGGAGTATCAACCTGGAAGATTATCTGGAAGCATCTTGTACCGGGCTTTATGAGCTACCTCATTGTAAATCTTACACTGGGTATTCCGGGTTCCATCGTAGGTGAGACATCAATGTCATACTTAGGTCTCGGTATCAAGTCGCCTGCTACAAGCTGGGGAGTATTGCTTCAGGAGGCAAGCTCGGTTACCGACGTGGCAACCAATCCTCATAAATTAATTCCGATTATTTTTGTAGTAATTACGGTGCTTGCATACAATTTCCTCGGTGATGGTATGCGTGATGCTGCCGACCCTTACAAGTAGGAAACCGGAAAGGAATATTAATATGGAAAAAGATAACATTATTGAAGTTAAAAATCTCCATGTAGATATAGCTATGACAGAGGGAACACTTACTCCGGTACGAGGCGTTAACTTTGAAATCAAACGAGGTGAAACCCTTGGACTTGTAGGGGAATCGGGAAGCGGTAAGTCTCTTACATGCAAAGCAATTCTTGGTATTAATGACAAGAAGTGTAAAGCCAGCGGACAGATTCTTTTTAACTCAAAGGAAAGCGGCGAGATGGATCTTCTGTCACTTAACCCGAAGGGAAAGGAAATCAGAAATGTAAGAGGTAAGCAGATTTCCATGATTTTTCAGGAACCGATGGTTGCGTTCTCTCCTATGTATACGATAGGAAACCAGATAAACGAATGTACGCTTTTACATATCACCAAGGATAAGAAAAAGGCTAAAGAGATTTCCATGGAGGTAATGAGAAAAGTAGGTATTGCCAATGTAGAAAAGCGATATAACCAGTATCCGCATGAGTTCTCAGGCGGTATGCTTCAAAGAGCACTTATTGCCATGGCCCTTGTGTGCAATCCGGATATGCTTATAGCTGATGAACCGACTACAGCTCTGGATGTAACCATACAGGCTCAGATTCTTGAGCTGATGAAGGAGATGCAGAAGGAATTTAATATGGCTATTCTTTTTATCACCCATGACCTTGGTGTTGTGGCCAGAATGTGTGACAGAGTAGCTGTAATGTATCTTGGTAAGGTAGTGGAAAGCGGTGATGCCAAAACAATTTATGCCAATCCGCAGCATCCATATACAAGAGGTCTTATAGGTTCGGTTCATAAAATCGGTGGTAAGAAGGAAGAGAGACTGTTCTCTATAGAGGGTACAGTGCCTCTTGCCATGAATCTTCCTGAAGCCTGCGGCTTCTATGACAGGTGTGATGCCAGAATAGAAGGACTGTGCAACAAGGCCGACCCTGAACTCGTTGAGATTGAACCGGGGCATCAGATAGCATGCTTTAACTGTCCTCATGAAGCTTGCAAAGCCCAGAGAGCCAAGGCTGAGCAGATGATTAAGGAAAGAGAAGAAAGAGAAACGGCCAAAGCAGCCAATGAACCGGCAAAATCTAAAAAGAAGAAATGGGGGAGAAAATAGATGAATAGTGAAAATATTCTTGAAGTAAAGCATCTTCACAAACGTTTCGCCTCCAAGGGTGTTGTGGTCAAGGCTGTAACGGATGTATCTTTTGATGTCAAGCCGGGAGAGACAATCGGTATTGTAGGAGAGTCAGGATGCGGCAAGACAACACTTGGCAGATGCATTGTCAGGGCCTATGATGCTTCCGAAGGGGAGGTATTTTACAGAACCCGTGACGGAGAGGAGTTAGACTTCCTCAAAGTGGACAGGAAAAAGATGAAGAGCATCCGTAAGGAAATCCAGATGGTGTTCCAGGACCCGTATTCATCCCTTGACCCTAGAATGACTGTACTGGATATTATCAAGGAACCATTGAAAGCAAATTATCCTAAGATGTCTAAGGCTGAGATGGATCAGAGGGCGAAGGATATGGCCACAAAGGTAGGCCTTAATCCTACATACCTGATGAGATACCCACATGCGTTCTCCGGTGGTCAGAGACAGCGTATCGGCATTGCCAGAGCTCTTATTCTCAACCCTCAGATTATCGTTTGTGATGAGGCTGTATCTGCTCTGGATGTATCCATTCAGGCACAAGTTATCAATCTGCTTCATGACCTTCAGAAGGAAATGAAGCTTACATATCTGTTCATCAGCCATGACCTTTCGGTGGTTGAGCATATTTCTGACAAGGTAGGCGTCATGTATCTTGGAAAGATGGCAGAGTTTGCCGAAACTGAGGAACTCTATGCACATCCGCTTCATCCATATACGGAGGCTCTCCTCTCAGCAGTTCCTGTAGCCGATCCTACGGTTCAGATTGAAAGAATCCCGCTTCAGGGCGAGATTCCGAATCCTGCTAATCCGCCTAGCGGCTGTTACTTCCATGGAAGGTGCAGATACTGTACGGAGAAATGTAAGACGGAGACACCGGAGTTCGTCGAATTAAAACCAAATCATTTTGTAGCGTGCCACAGAGCGAAGGAACTTTCACTTCGTGGATTTGCATATGATACCAAGCCGGAGGCAAAGGATGAGTAAAGAACTGATTATTTTTACCGATAGCGGTGATACAATCATAGACGAAGCTACTCAGGTTTTTGATGAAAGAGGTATCGTTACTGAGGCTTCTTTCATTGATGGAGCTGATGAAGTGCTTAAGACTCTTCACGATGAGGGGTACACTATTGCGTTGGTTGCTGATGGTGAATGGGAATCTTTTCAGAATGTATATAGGAAAAACGGTTTGGGATACTGCTTTGATGCATGGGTGGTATCAGAGGTGGTGGGTAAACAAAAACCTGAGCCGGTTATGTTTGAGAAGGCATATGAAAAGCTTAACCTGAAACCGGAAGACAAAAAGCGTATAGTGATGATTGGGAACAATCTTAAGAAAGATATTGCGGGAGCAAACCGTCAGGGGCTTATATCTGTATGGCTTGACTGGTCACCGAGATATTTTCATACGGTAGAGGAGCCGGACTGGCAGCCTGACTATACGGTCCATACACCTAAGGAATTACTTAATCTGATAGAAAAACTTAATGCGGAGCTTGAGAGTGAAAAGCAAAAGAAGGATGCACTGGATAGAGAAAAGTTAAACCTGAAAGAGGTTGATGATAAGCTTTCCAAGCTTATAGATGCTTTTTGTCCGATTCTTTACGAGGATGATGAGAAATTTCTCGAGAATATGAAGGGACACAATCTGGCAGGAGACGATATAAGACGTTATCAGCACTGGGAGTGGACACAGGGCGTCGGATTATTCGGAATCTGGAAGCTGTTCAATATGACACAGGATAAGAAGTATCTCGACATTCTGACGGAATACTATGACAAACAGATGGAGATAGGATTTCCGGCTCTCAATGTGAATACAGTTGCTCCGTTTCTGACGATGTCCTTTGTTGCCGAATATCTGGGGAGTGAGAAATATATGAAGCCCTGCAGGGATACCGCGGAGTGGATTATACATAATTTCCCAAGAACCAGGGAGGGTGGTTTCCAGCATATGACAAGCGACACTCTCAATGAGGGAGAGCTTTGGGATGATACCTTGTTTATGACGGTTCTGTTCTTAGCAAATATGGGCAGAATTGAAAAGCGTGAGGATTTCACGAATGAGGCACAGTACCAGTTCCTTATACATGCCAAGTATCTTGAGGAGAAGACCACAGGACTATGGTATCATGGCTGGTCATTTGAGCGCAATGACAATTTTGCAGGGGCATTCTGGGGCAGGGGAAATTGCTGGATAACTACAGCTATTCCTGAGTTCCTTTCCATGGTAAAATGTAACCCGGTAATTGAGAGATACTTGAGAGTTCTTCTGGAAAATCAGGTGGCGGCTCTTGAAAGAACCCAGGATGAGAATGGAATGTGGCATACCCTTGTGGACGACAAGTCATCCTATGTGGAAGCCAGTGCCACATGCGGATTTGCCTATGGTATAATGAAGGCAGTTCATATGGGGCTGATTGACAGGAAATACATGGATTGTGCAAGAAAGGCAATTGTACCAATTCTTTCATACATTTCGGATGAAGGTGTGGTTTCACAGGTTTCATATGGTACGCCTATGGGCCGGGAAAGCAAGGATTTTTATAAAAACATTGAACTTAAGAGTATGCCATATGGTCAGGCACTGGCAATTCTGTTCCTGTTAGAATGCAAAGTCCAATAGTAATTCTGCCTGCGCTTATGAAAATGTAGTAAAGCTGTGAGGAAAACGGTAATGAAAAAGAAACGGATACTTGTATATATAGCTTTTATGTTTATAATGATTGCCCTGGGGGCAAGTGATTCCATGAGAGGCATTTTTTCGGGAATTTTTGAAAGTCATTTTTATCTGAACAAGTCTCAGGTGTCATTTATAGTAACTGTCAGCTATATAGGAAATCTGGTATTTATTCTTCTTGGAAGCCGTATGGCGGATAAGTACGACAAGAAAAAGGTGTGCATTGGAATAATGCTCCTCTGGGCACTGGCACTGCTTATTTATATTTTTACCGATAATTACTACTGCCTCCTTGTGGGAATGTTTGTCAGCATGGGAACATCCACATTGATGAATACCATGATAAATATTCTTTCACCTACATTTTTTGGCGCAGGAGCCGGAATGATAGTCAACACTTTATTTTTTACACAGGGTATCGGCACCAGCGGTAACCAGAGCATTACGGGACGCTTCGCTACGGGCTATGGAAGCTTTCGTCTGGTTAATATAATTCTTCTGGTGCTGGGAACCCTGGGAGTGGCAATCCTGATGCTTGTGAAATTTCCCAAGGATGAGAGGGAAAACACAGGAGAAACTACAGAAAACGATACCATTAAGAAAAAAGTGACAAAGACAATTGTCACTAATAAAGCATTTATTATTTTTGTACTTATTTTCGGCTTCTACTTCATTGCCGAACATGGGGTAATGAACTGGTGGCTAATGTATTGCAACGAAAGCCTTGGACTTGACAAGGCAGCCTCAGCCACATATCTGTCACTTTTCTGGGGCGGTATGACGGTGGGACGCCTTTTGCTCTCGCCCTTTGTGTTAAAGCTGGGAGTGGGAAAAAGTATTCGCATTTTCGGTGGGATAGGAACAGTTCTGTATGTGGCGGGGGTGTTCTTTGGGGCACCGACATTGTTTATGGTGAGCTTGTCGGGACTCTTTATTTCAATCATATATCCTACATTGGTGCTTATGATTAACGATTATTTTGAATATGATATTATTGCTTCCGCAACAGGGTATATAATAAGCGCAGCGACTGTTTTTGATATTGCTTTTAATGCTGTGTTTGGAAAAATTATTGATACAGTGGGATTTTCGAAGAGTATTATGATTTTTCCTGTAAGTATGGCTGTATTCTATATACTTTTTATGGTATTATCAGGAATGAACAAGGAGAAAAGTAATTAATTCGGAGGTTGCTATGGCACTTGGAAGACAGTGGGAAATTAGACTGAGGATGTGGAAGGATAATCTTGAAAAAAGATATATTGAGCCTGCATTTGAGGTGGAAACGGAATATTTTACCACCTATGCTCAGCTCAGCCTTAAGGATGCCAAAAAAGGCACATTTGTGAAGGCTCCTAAGGGTACAAAATGGGGCAAAAAGTGGGAGTATGGATGGTTTAGAACAAGCTTTGAAATCCCTGAAAAATATGAGGGAAAGAGGCTATGCCTGCATCTTGGCACTGCCCCGGAAATGCTGGTTTATCTTAATGGTGTCGAATCAGGCTCAATAGATAAACAGCATTCTTTTATTATGTTGGACAAAGAGGCGACCTGTGGAACTTACTATGAGGTATATGCAGAGTGCTATGCAGGGCATGGAGCACGACGGGAGGATGCAGGTCCTTTTGGAATAGATGAGATTACCGTGCCTGAAGATGTGGGGCTGCAGGTGGTGACGGAGTCGTCGTATGTGGCGGTGTGGAATGAGGATATTTTTCAGGCATATATGGATTATCTATGTCTTTATGAGCTGTTTGGATGCCTGCCGGAGACTTCACTGCGCAGAATGAAGATTATAGAGGGTCTTAAGGAATTTACATATATAGCTGATTTTGAGCTTCCTCATGATCAGATGGTGGAGAGCATAGTGAAGGCAAGAGAGGTACTTAAGCCTCTGTTAGACTGCCGCAATGGCTCTACGGCACCGGATTTTACAATATTCGGACAATCCCATATTGATTTGGCATGGCTGTGGCATGAGGATGAAACGAAGAGAAAAGCAGCCAGAACATATTCAAACCAGCTAAAGCTCATGGAGGAGTATCCGGATTTCAAGTTCCTTATGTGCTCGCCGACGGTGCTCAATTACAATAAAAAATATTATCCTGAATTATATAAGCGAATCAAGGCTGCCGCGGCAGAGGGCAGATTTATTCCCGAAGGAGCTATGTGGATAGAGAGCGATACCAATATTCCTTCAGGAGAGAGCCTCATCAGGCAGTTCGTTAAGGGCAGGAGATGGTTCAAAAATGAGATGGGTGTGGAGAGCGTCCTAGCGTGGATGCCAGACACCTTTGGATATAGCGGAGCACTTCCGCAGATTATGAAAAAATGCGGGGTGAAGTATTTTGCTACCCAGAAGCTCCTTAGAGCTGACCCGGAGACTGAGCAGTTTCCGTATAATATTTTCTGGTGGGAAGGAATTGACGGAACCAGAATATTGTCGCATATTTACAAAAAAAATAATTCACAGTTTACGCCGTCCCATCTTATTGAACGTTGGGAAAAGGACAGAAACCAGCAGGAGAATATAGACAGTATGCTCTTTCCTTTTGGATTTGGCGACGGAGGCGGTGGCTGTACAAGGATAATGCTTGAGCAGGCAAGACGTTGCAGGGACTTGGAGGGCGCTCCCAGATGTACCATGGAGAGTCCGGTTCGTTTCTTTGAGAGAATTGATGAGAAAAAGGTCAAAAATGAATATGTCGGAGAATTGTATCTGGCATGGCACAGAGGCACACTGACCTCACAGTCCGAGACAAAGAGGGGCATCAGAAAAGCCGAAGTGGTATTGCATAATCTGGAATATTTCCTATCCATGGCAATTCTTAAAGATTATGACCAGAATGAAGACGCGAAGACTGTAATGGATGAGGCTAAGGAAAAGCTTGCGTTCCTGTGGGATGAGCTTTTGTTCTGCCAGTTTCATGATATTGCGCCGGGAACGTCCATCGAAAGAGTGCACAAGGAAGCTGTATCCAAGCTTGACAACGTGATTGCAGAGGGCAATAAACAGATAAAGACGCTCATCAGGGCATTTGAAAGCCTTGATATTTCGGAGAATGGCACTAAGAAATGTGATGGCGATATATATGTATATAACACCACTTCCTTTGATAAAAATTATTTTGGATATACAATTCCTGCATTTGGTTGCGGAATAGTAAATAAATACAACAGAAAACAGAGCGGATTTTCGGATGTGACCTGTAGGGAAGAGAAAGATTGTTATGTGGTACATAATGATTTCTATACCTGCAAGGTGGATAATCTGGGTCGCATTGTGAGCTTGTTGGGCACGGATGGCTATGAGTATGTCAAGTCGCCGTGGAATGAATTCCTGATGTATAAGGATGTGAATGTGGATTACGATGCATGGGAGCTTGGAGCCATGTATGAGAACCTTCCGGTGGAGCTTTCTGAAAAAGCAGATATAAGTTTCGAACTTCAGGATGGAAACTGCATCATCAGCATGACAAAAATGCTCAATAATTCTACGCTGAGGCAGAAGCTTGTATTCAGACCATATTCTGCACGAATTGACTTTGTAACCGATATTGATTGGAATGAGAGACACAAAATACTTAAGACAGCCTTTACGTCCACAGTATATTCAAAGGAAGCGATGGAGGAAATTCAGTTTGGATATATGAAGAGACCGACTCACAGGTCAAAGCAGTCGGACAAGGACCGGTACGAGGTGTCTAATCAGAAATATACAGCAATGTGTGACGGTGGGCATCTTGTTGCCGTGATGAATGACGGGAAATACGGGGTGAATGTGTCAGAGAACAGCATCAGACTGACGTTGCTCAGGGCCCCTCTTGTTCCTGACATGAGTGCGGACAAGGGCGAGCATGAGTTCGTATATTCCGTGTATACTTACGCCGGTAATTTGACCAATTCAAAGCTTCTGTCTGAGGCATATGATCTGAATTACCTGCCTGTGGTGTCCGATGAAACGGTAATGTATAATCTTAGCGATGAAGAGAACGGGAATACAGATGTTACGGACAATTCTGCTGAAAATACAGCCGCTTCGGGATTGTTTTGGGTTTCACACAAAAATATTGTAATTGAAACTGTGAAGCCGTCGGACAAATATGAGGATGGCGTGATTCTGCGAATATATGAGGCCATGGGAATGGCAACTGTTGATACCATAATTAGTATTCCTTTATCTGTTCCGGCGGCATACGAGACAGATATGCTTGAGGATAATGAAACAGAGCTTGAGATAAGGAATGGTCGGATAACCCTTTCCTTTGGCTCCTTTGAAATCAAGACTGTTTTGCTTAGAAAGCAATAAGTAATCATGAAGAAAAGAGGGTAAAATCATGTACAGGTTAGGCGTTGATTTGGGAGGCACCAATATTGTGGCAGGCTTGGTTGACGAATCGATGAAAATCATTGATAAAGTAAGCTGCAAAACCAATCTGCCAAGAAGTGCAGAGAGTATTATTGAAGACATTGCCATGCTGTGTAAGAAGGTGGTAAATCAAAATCATCTGGAGGAAGCCGAGGTGGCTTCCGTGGGGGTGGGAGTTCCCGGAACTGCAAACCGCAAAACAGGTTTTGTGGAGTATGCCAATAACCTTGGATTTGACGATGTCCCTTTTGTGAAGCTGCTTGAAAATCAGGTAAGCTGGCCGGTTTACATGGACAATGATGCTAATGCGGCTGCATGGGGCGAGTACAAAGCGGGCGGCTACAAGGACGATTCTTTTGTAATGATAACTCTTGGGACAGGAATCGGCGGTGGTGTCATCATAGATGGCAAACTCCTTCGCGGAGTTAACTATGCCGGTGCGGAGCTTGGGCATACCACAATTAACTTTCAGGGTAAGCCGTGTAATTGCGGCAGAGTGGGATGCTTCGAGGTGTATGGCTCAGCCACGGCACTTATCGAACAGACAAGGTATGCTCTTGAATATGAGGCAGCAGGAGAGAACAAGAAGAAAAAGTCACTTCTTTGGAAGCTTTGCGGCAATAACCTTAATAAAGTTGAGGCTAAGAATGTTTTTGATGCCGTAGCAGGCGGAGATTATTTTGCCAAAAAACTTCTTGATGATTATACCACATATCTTGCAGAGGGACTTGCCAATGTAATCAATATTTTCCAGCCATCGGTGCTCTGTATCGGAGGCGGTGTAAGCAAGGCAGGGGACGTTCTTCTTAATCCGGTTAAGGAAAAGACAAATCGTCTCATTTATTCAAAAAATTCTGCTGTTAATACCAATATTACAATAGCAAAGCATGACAATGATGCCGGAATTATAGGGGCCGCTTTGCTTGGACTTGAAGGAGAGAGTTAAATGATAGCACATTATAAAAAAATGATAGCCGACACCGACAAAAGGGTGGCAAGAACGCTTCAGATTCAGAACACTGATAAGAGCAGCCGATTCTATGGCGGTGTGATAGAGGAGGCTTCCGGAATTTATCAGGCCAAGTCCACGATATACCGGACTACCGCTCTTATTGCTGCATATCTGAACGAGGAGTCCATATTTTTTAATAGCGAGGAAGTATTCTGCAGAATAGATATTGCCCTGAGCTATATTGAGAGAAAACAGCATGATAACGGCCTTTTTGATTATATTACATGTAACTTCTTCTCTGCGCCGGATACTGCTTTTTGCATTAAGAAACTAATACCTACCCTGGAGCTTCTTCGTACAGTAAGAGATAATGACGATAAGGTTAAGGCTGTCTCTGACAGAATTGAGACCATTGTTCATAAGGGAGCGAGAGGGCTTCTTCTGGGCGGTTTTCATACCCCGAATCACAGGTGGGCAATTGCATCGGTGCTGGCCTATTCGGCTAAGCTATTTGGAGATGAGGAACTTCGCGAGGCAGCTTTTATATACCTGAATGAGGGAATCGACTGCAACGGGGACGGCGAGTTTGCTGAGAAATCTGCCGGAAACTATAACAGGGTCAATAACGATGCCATGATTATGCTCTCCGAGGGCTTAGAAGACCCGGCTTATGAGCAGAATGCCATCAGAAATCTTAGAATGATGCTTACATATTTTGAACCGGATGACAGCATATTTACCGCAAATTCCACCAGATTTGACAAGGACCACCTGATTTTTCCAAAGGATTATTATCTGGAATACCTTAAGCTGGGTATAAAGTATTCCATTCCTGAATTCCTGGATATGGCAAATTATATTTTCGAGATTGTTGCCCAAAAGAATATTTCTTCACCGGATTTCCTTACCCAGTATATGCTTTACCCGGAACTTCGCAATTTTGAACATGAGGGAAGCGGTTATAAGGACAATTATAAGGTGTTTTACAAGGACTCGAAGATTGCCAGGGTAAGACGCGGGGACATGACGTACACGATTATGAACGGCAAATCGAACTTCCTGTATGTTCATAACAAATCAATTAAGCTTGAAATGAAAATCGGCGGAAGCTTCTGCGAGCACAGAGCCTTCAAGAGTGAGAGCATGACCGAGAATGCTGACGGCTCGTACAGCCTTCACCAGACTATGCGTGGCTGGTATTACCTGCCGTTCAAGGATAAGCCGGCTACCAGCGACTGGTGGCAGATGGATAACGCATCAAGAGAAAAAAAGCTGGGACCGGACATGAATATAGACGTGACTGTCCGGGAGGTGGAGAACGGTATTGACGTGGATATTTCCACTTCCGGGGTGGAAGGAGCTCCATGGAGAGTGGAACTGGCATTTTCGGGAATAGATAAAATTGTCAGCGAGCATGTATTTATTCCTGTTCATGGTGATGAGACTATTATTCTTAAGGATTCATATTTTGAAGCTATGAACAGACAGGACATACTTACGGTGGGACCGGGGTTCGGAACACATGACTTTACCGAAGGAAAAGAAGACAGCGAGCAGAAAAATCCTGGGGCGGCTACGGTATATTTTACCGACTATACAAGTTTTCATCATGTAATTTCCATAAGAAACGGAAGGGAAAAATAAATGAAGGTAATCGAAGCAAAGAATTACGCCGATTTAAGCCGCAAAGCGGCAAATATAATATCCGCACAGGTGATTTTAAAGCCGGATGCGGTGCTGGGGCTTGCAACAGGCTCTACGCCGGTGGGAACCTACAAGCAGTTGATTGAATGGTATAACAAGGGGGATATTGATTTTTCCCTGACAAAAACCATTAATCTGGATGAATATGTGGGCCTTACTCCGGACAATGAGCAAAGCTACAGATATTTTATGAATCATAATCTCTTTGACCATATCAACATAGACAAGAAAAATACCAATGTTCCAAATGGTACAGCTCCCGATATGGAAGCGGAGTGCTTAAGGTATGACGCTCTGATTAAAAGTCTGGGAGGAATTGACTTACAGCTTCTGGGCATAGGGCACAATGGTCATATAGGCTTTAATGAGCCGGGACAGGCATTCGAGAAAACCACCCATATAGTGACTCTCGGCGAATCCACTATTGAAGCCAACGCCAGATTCTTCGGCTCCAAGGATGAGGTGCCTAAGCAGGCCATTACCATGGGAATCAAGTCCATCATGCAGGCAAAGAAGCTGCTTCTTATCGCCAACGGAAGGGATAAGGAGGATATAGTTAACAAAGCTCTCTATGGTGCTGTGACTCCTGCCATTCCGGCATCTATTCTTCAGATTCATCCTGACCTTACGGTTATATATTGTTACGAATAAAAGACTGCATTTCCCGCCGTACATATTTGTACGGCGGGAATTCGGCATTGTAAAGGAGGCAGGCTATGATATACCAAAACGCAGAAGTCTTTCTGGAAGGGCATTTTGTAAAGGCAGACATTATTGTGGAGAGTGGCATAATTACCGGGATATATAGGGAAAATGATACCATAAGGGAAGGTCAGGCTAATGCGCAGATAAGTGCAGAGGTAATCTCAGGGGAAGTCAATGGGAAGATACCCGGAAAGCAGGACAATGGAGAGAACCAGGAAATGAAGGGGAGCGAAGTTGTGGACTGCGATGGCATGTATATTATTCCGGGCATCGTGGACATCCATACCCATGGCTGCACAGGACATGATTTCTCCTTTGCTGACCCACAGGCGCTCTCGGAAATGACAGGATACTACTATGAAAACGGAATCACCCATGTGCTTGCTACAACAATGACCAATGAAAAAGCTTCTCTTTCTGCTTCGGTGAAGGCTATCGGAGAATACATGAAGAATCAGGAGCAAGGA
>CAMAKT010000022.1 GCA_945836135.1 uncultured Clostridia bacterium
CAGAACGGTGCTGCTATGTCCCTTGGACGTACTTCTACCTTCCTTGACTGCTATGCACAGAGAGATTTAGCTAACGGCACATTCACAGAGGAGCAGATTCAGGAGTTCGTTGACCACTTCGTAATGAAGTTAAGACTTGTTAAGTTCGCTCGTACACCTGAGTACAATGCACTTTTCGCAGGTGACCCAACATGGGTAACTGAGTCCCTCGGTGGTATGGGCATTGACGGACGTACACTTGTAACTAAGATGAGCTTCCGTTACCTTCACACCTTAAGCAACCTTGGTACTGCACCGGAGCCTAACATGACCGTTCTCTGGTCCACCAGACTTCCTGAAGGCTGGAAGAAGTTCTGTGCTAAGACTTCTATTATGTCCTCCTCAGTTCAGTACGAAAACGATGACCTCATGAGAGTAACTCATGGCGATGACTATGCTATCGCATGCTGCGTATCCTCCATGAGAGTCGGCAAGGAGATGCAGTTCTTCGGAGCAAGAGCTAACCTTGCTAAGTGTCTCCTCTATGCTATCAACGGCGGTGTTGATGAGAAGACAGGTGTTCAGGTAGGTCCTAAGTACAGACCGGTTGACACAGAGTACCTTGATTACGATGATGTAATGGCTAAGTACACAGATATGATGGAGTGGTTAGCAGATGTATATGTTAACACCCTTAACGTTATTCACTATATGCATGACAAGTACTGCTATGAGAGACTTCAGATGGCTCTTCATGACAGAGAGGTTAAGAGATACTTCGCAACAGGTATCGCAGGTCTTTCTGTAGTTGCTGACTCCTTATCAGCAATCAAGTACGCTAAGGTTAAGGTTATCAGAACAGATGTTGAGATTACCAAGAAGGTTAAGGATCCTCAGACAGCTAAGTCAGTAGTTAAGGTTATCGGTGTTGCTAAGAACGTTGCTACAGACTTCGAAATCGAGGGCGAGTTCCCTAAGTATGGTAACAATGATGACAGAGTAGATAAGATTGCTGTTGAGATAGTTGAGAAGTTCATGGCTATGGTTCGTTCACACTACACCTACAGAAATGGTGTTCCTACCACATCCATTCTTACAATCACATCCAACGTAACTTATGGTAACGCTACAGGTTCTACTCCTGATGGACGTAAGGCAGGTGTTCCATTCGCTCCTGGCGCTAACCCAATGCACGGACGTGATAAGAACGGTGCCGTAGCTTCCCTCTCTTCAGTAGCTAAGCTTCCATTCAAGGATGCACAGGATGGTATCTCCAACACATTTACCATCATTCCTGGCGCACTTGGTAAAGAGGATCAAGTGTTCTCTGGAGATTTGGATATCGATCTTAATAAGTAATTAATTGGATTTAATGGAGGTTATCATGGATAACAACAAGATAGACGATATTGTTTCAATGCTGGATAATCTCATGGCTGCGGAGGGCGGACATGTCAACATAACAGTTGACAAGGATGCCCCTGCGGCAGATAAAAAAGTACAGACCAACAACAGCCTCGCCTGCAATGGTCAGATGGCCTGCAGTGTTCCGACTCTTCATGTCGGACTTGACGGGGACGAAAATGAATAAATAGGAGGATAATATAATGGCAGAAGTAAGTCAGAACCAGATTGATAATCTTGCAGCAATGTTAGATGGATATGTAGCTAAGGGTGGACATCATCTTAATGTTAACGTTCTTAACAGAGATACATTATTAGATGCACAGGCTCATCCTGAGAATTATCCACAGCTTACAATCCGTGTATCCGGATACGCTGTAAACTTCATCAAGTTGACAAAGGCTCAGCAGGATGACGTTATCAACAGAACTTTCCATCAGGCTATGTAATTATAATACATTTAGAGAAGACAGCCGGAAATATTTTCCGGCTGTTTTTAACAGAATTTTAACTTTTTTTCCTAATTGATTAGTGATATACTATTCGTAGCGAACCTAATGAAAGGATATGATGTAATGAACGGGAGAATACATTCCTTAGAGACCTTTGGCACTGTCGATGGGCCGGGAATTCGTTTTGTGGTATTCGTACAGGGTTGTCCAATGCGTTGTCTTTATTGTCATAATCCCGATACCTGGCCTACAACAGGCGGCAAAGAAATTTCTGTTGACGAGATATTACAGAAGTACGAAGAGAATAAGTCCTTTTACAAGAACGGCGGTCTTACAGTAACAGGCGGAGAGCCGCTATTACAGATAGACTTTCTCACAGAATTGTTCATGAAGGCCAAGGCGCTTGATATTCATACCTGTATCGACACTTCCGGCATTGTGTTTAAGCCGGACAATAAGACTATTGTGGACAAGATGGATGTACTTATGCAGTACACCGACCTTGTCATGCTTGACATCAAGCATATTGATCCCGAGGAGCACAAGAAGCTGTGCAGCCAGCCTAACGACGGAATTCTGGCTTTTGCCGAATATCTCAGTGACAAGGACATTCCTATGTGGATACGTCATGTTGTTGTTCCGGGTATAACGGATAATGAAGAGTATCTGTACCGGCTTGGACTTTTCTTAGGAAAACTCAAGAACCTTAAGGCCCTTGATGTGCTTCCGTATCACACCATGGGAGTTGTCAAGTACGAGAATCTGGGTATTGACTACCCACTCAAGGGCGTTCCTGCCCTTACCAAGGACGAAGTAATAAAAGCCAAGTCTTTTATTATAAAAGGTATCAAAGAAACCAGAGCTAATCTGGAAAACACAAAATAATGGAGGTAAAGTTATGTACGTTATTGGAGATGCTTGTGTAAGCTGTGGCGCTTGTGCTGCAGGCTGCCCAGTTGGTGCTATTTCTGAGGGCGAGAGCCACATGGAAATCAACACAGATGTATGTGTACAGTGCGGTGCTTGTGAAGCAACCTGCCCTGTAGGTGCAATCGAAGAAAAGTAATTAATTTACTTTAAATAAGCGCAACACCGAAAGAACATCCGGTGTTGCGCTTATTTTTATGCAATGAGGCTCCCCTCCTACATCGCATGAATAGTTACTATAATATATTTATAAACTATACTCCCTTTTGCTGCGCCTTACTCGACTTGCCAAAAAGTGACCTTTTTTTCTCCTTTTTGGCCTGCCGTTCACGAAAGGCCGCTGCCTCCTTATTGCTTCTCTGCATCCCCCTAATTGTCTCATCAAGTCTCTTAAAACGGTCGTCCTCCGCCTCCTCACGGACACGCATCATGTAATCCATCTCCTTGATTACCTTATTGCTGACCTGGTCGGTTACCATAGAGGATATGTCTTCACCCAACCGGCTGTTATTTGCCATAAGAGACCTTGTCACGATATCACTGATAATCTGTTCAAACTGTGCAAGCTTGTCCTCTGAACGCTTCATTGCCAGTTCCTGCCCCTCAGGAACTGCAATGGTTACAGCAGCATCCCCCGGCGGATTATCACTGCCCTCCAATACAGTTTTTACAGCTTTTAGCTGAAACCCACTGTCTTTCAATTCCTTAATCTGACGGAAAAGCTGAAGCTGATTTTCCGTATAATACCTATGCCCCATTTCATTTCTTGGAATATCCAGACCTAACTCCTCCTCCCAGTACCGCAGGACATGCGCCTCAATACCTATCTTCTCCGCAGCCTCCGATATTATGTACCTCTTTTCCTCCATTAAATAACAACTCCCTTACCCTAGAGTAGAAAAAGACCAGAAAAGAGCTGTTCCTCTTCTCTGGTCTATATAATATCATAGGATTTTGCTTGTCCGAGAGTTATTATTTCGACAAATTATGCTAATATCTATCACTTTTTTCAAGGTTTGCAAAACGCTGGCGGTCACCAATCCATGCCAGCTCAACCGTTCCTGTAGGGCCGTTTCTCTGCTTGGCAATAATTACCTCCGCCACACCCGGCTTGTCCGTATCCTTCTTATAGTACTCGTCTCTGTACAGGAACATTACCACGTCGGCATCCTGCTCGATGGCTCCCGATTCACGTAAATCGGAAAGCATAGGCCTGTGGTCAGGACGCTGCTCAACAGCTCGGCTGAGCTGTGAAAGCGCAATCACCGGAACATTAAGTTCACGGGCAAGTGCTTTTAAGGAACGGGAAATCTCTGACACCTCCTGCTGTCTTGATTCCGCCCTGCTGTTGCTGGTCATAAGCTGGATATAGTCGATAATAATGAGTCCGAGGTTGTCATTCTCCAGCTTAATCTTACGGCATTTGGAGCGCATATCGGATATGGAAATACCCGGAGTGTCATCAATGACAAGTCCTGAATCACCAAGGATTGCTGCGCCCTCTACCAGCTTCTCCCATTCTCCATCGGAGAGATTACCGGTTCTCATGTTCTGGGCACTGACGCCTGACTCCATGGCAAGAAAACGGTTCATAAGCTGAACCTTTGACATTTCCAGACTGAATATGGCAGTGGTTATATGCTTCTTGCAGGCTGCATACGCAGCTAAATTAAGCGCAAATGCAGTCTTACCCATGGAAGGTCTTGCGGCCACAAGAATCATATCCGACGGCTGTAAACCCGCGGTGCGGTAATCAAGTTCGGTGAAGCCAGTAGGAATACCGGTAACGCTTCCCGACTGTCTTGAAGCCTTCTCAATGCGGTTAATTGCCTCCATGACAACATCCTTAATAGGAGTAATATCTTCAGCGCCTCTTGACTGCAGAAGCTTGAACAACTGTTTCTCCGTCTCTTCCAGTATGGAATCCGCACTTTCCCTGCCTAAATAACATTCATTGGTAATTGCCTCGTTCACCTTGATGACATTGCGCAGAATGGATTTCTCTTTGACAATGCCTGCATACTGCTTAACATTGGCCGATGTAGGCACTACCGTGAGAAGTTCACGTACAAACTCCAGACTGCTGACCTCAGGCGGAACATCCATGGACTTAAGCCTCTCCTGCAGAGTAACCAGATCCACCTGCTTATTCTCAGCATTCAGATCCACCATTGCCTGAAATATCATTCCGTATTGTTTTTGATAAAAATCGTCAGCCACCAATATATCTGCCGCAGCAATAATTGCCTCCCTGTCCATTATCATAGAGCCTATTACCGACTGCTCTGCTTCTATGCTGTTGGGCATGACACGTTTAATTAACGCTTCATCCATAATAATCTTCCCTGTAAATAAGCTTACGCTTCCTGAACCTTGACAACAAGCTTAGCTGTAACGTCCTTATGGAGCTTGCAGACTACCTCATAATTGCCAAGGGCCTTAATTGCATCGTTAATTACCATCTTCTTCTTATCAATGTCGATATTGTGCTGTGCCTTAAGTGCCTCCGCAATCTCCTTGGAGGAGACGGAACCGAATACTCGTCCGTCCTTTCCGGACTTAATCTTAACCACAACCATCTTATCCTCAAGCTCCTTGGCAAGCTCCTTGGCTTTTGCCAGCGCCTCTGCAGCCATCTTATCCTCGTGCGCCTTCTGCAGCTTCAAGTCGTTAAGGTTCTTGGCATTAGCCTCCATTCCCAGCTTCTTAGGTAAAATAAAATTGCGTGCGTAGCCTTCGCTTACACTTACCTTTTCACCCTTCTTTCCAAGAGCTTTGACATCCTGTAATAAAATAATCTCCATTATATTTCACCTTCCTGTATCATATTATCCAAAGTTGATTTCACAAGGTCTATTGCCTCCTCAACCGTCATGTCCTTAAGCTGCGCTCCCGCAATGGTCATATGACCTCCTCCTCCCAGCTTTTCCATTATAAGCTGGACATTCACCTCGTCGATGGACCTCGCACTTAAGTATACCTCGTCATTAAAGTATGTAAATACAATCGAGGCTTTCACTCCGGTTATGTTAAGGAGCTCATTTGCCGCCTGAGCCCCTACAATTGTAGGGCTCTCAAGGTTAGCACTCGGACATACCGCCAATGCAAAGCTGTCCCTGTATACCTCAGCATGACGTACCGCCTCTGCCCTCGCCTTGTATTCATTCATATCATTTCTAAGCAGCTTACGCACCTTCACGATATCTGCGCCATTCCTGCGTATAAAAGCCGCTGCCTCAAATGTTCTCACACCTGCCTTGTTGGTAAAATTATTGGTATCTACGATAATGCCCGCATATATTGCGTTGGCCTCGGCAGCCTTGAGCTTGACATTGTCTCCGATATACTGGAGAATCTCTGCAACCATCTCACAAGTAGAAGAAGCATAAGGCTCAATGTAAGAAAGGACTGCATGGTCTATAGTGTCTCCACTCTGTCTGTGGTGGTCAAGAACAACTATTGTCTTACACCTGTCAACCAGCTCAGGACATTCCGTATATCCCGGACGATTGACATCCACAACAACTAACAGAGTATTGTCGGATACATACTGCATTACCTCATTGTTCTTTACAAAGAGGTCTTCCTCATATTCCACAACGCCCTCAAAAGTCTCTACAGTAGGTCTTAATGACCTGGTAACATCATTCAGCACAATATTGGCGTGCTTATTAAGTGCCTTTGCTGCACGATATATGCCTACCGCAGCACCAAGTGCATCCGCATCGCTTATCTTATGCCCCATAATAATAACATTGTCTGCGACCTCAATAAGCTCCCTGAGCGCATGAGCCTTCACTCTTGCCTTAACTCTGGTGTTCTTCTCCACCGTAGTGCTCTTACCGCCGAAGAACGTTGTCTGCTCGCCTTCCTTAATAACCGCCTGGTCTCCTCCACGTCCCAAAGCAAGATCTATAGCAGCTCTAGCCATCTCATAATTACTGTTAAAATCATTATATCCGGTGGCAATACCGATGCTTAAAGTAACAGCCATGGCATTGCCTATATCGGTTCCCTTCACATCCTCAAGGATTGAGAACTTATCAGTCCTCAAATCTTCCAGATACTTGTACCTGAACACAAGAAAATACTTATCCTTCTCAAGCTTCTTAACAATTCCGTTGCCGTTTGTAATATACTTGCTTATCTTACGCTCAACAAGGCCTGCAAGAAGTGACCTTCTCAGTTCATCAATGCTCTCAAGTGCTTCGTCGTAATTATCAATATATATCAATCCCACAACAAGCTGTTCATCATGCAGCTCCTGCAGATAATGATTCATATCCGTCTCATCAAAAAGATATAGCGCAATCAATGAAGGAGCATTCTTCATCTTAAGAAGTGTATTCTCCTCCATAAGAGGCCCTATGGCAAGCCGCTTAAAGTCTGCACGGTAATCGCGCCCATCATATACAATATTCGCAAAAAACTCATCCTCATCCGTGTCGAAAAGACTCTCATTCACATCCGGGAAAATCGAAATAATATTCTTCCTATATGCATTATCCTTATGAAGTAACTTCTTAAATTCCCTGTTAAGCCATATAATCTTGCCATTTTCGTCAAGCATTCCATACGGGACCTTAAAATCATCCAGAAGCGTCTTCTGAACCTGTGCATAATCCGAAGCAAATTCTACCATCGACTTAGTCAGCATCGACTGCTTCCTGAACAGAAACACAATCGCAAATACTCCGTAGGCAAGTGTAAATACCGCCCCTATCGCTGCACATGTAAGATTCTGCGTCAGCAGAACAATATCTAACACCAGCAGAAGAATTGCCGAATACAGCGGCCACATAATATATATCCTGAACTGCCCCTTATATTTTATCTTTTTTTTCATATCAACGCGTCCTCCTGTATACATGACCATACAAATAAAGTGCGTAACAGATGCCATGGGGTATAAAAATTAAAAATATGACCTATAAATCCTGACATCATAATATGTAATTATAACATTAATTATAGGGAAAGGCAAATTATTATTGTATTAAAAAAAACAACAAAAAAAGAAAAAAGGCAGCCCGGCTTATCCAAGCTGCCCTATTAATTAATTTTTTATAACCGTCCTGTTACTCCGTACCCTTTAAAAGGCCCTTAAGCACCATCGGGTATCGGCACTCGTATGTATAACGGTCAAAGAGACCGAAACGCTCACCCTCGCCTTCAAACAATCCATTATCCCACCACAGGCATGGTATTCCGATACGCTTTGCGGCACGGGTATAGTACTCAACCCATTCTGCACGGTCAGCTTCGTTGTCCTTGCTCATGGCACCGAACTCGCCTATAATGACAGGAATGTTCTTGCTTATAAAAAGCTCGTCAAGGTCGCTCATAAGATTGTCGATGTTAACGGTGTCGTGCTGCCAGTCACTTCTGCCTTCAGTATTTAAGGCAAAATCATATGGCTCATAAGCGTGAACCGATATGATTATTCTGTCATCGACCGGAACCTCTATGTGGCGAATTCCCACAGTACAGTTGGCTGCGTACCCCGGAATCATAAGGAAACGTTGCGGATTATGTCCGCCACAGCTTCTTATGGTGTCCACGAATACCCGGTTGGTGGCATTTACCACATCCCAGCCCTCTTCGTCACCACCGTTCCACTCATAAGGCGTCCCAATCTTACGAGGCTCATTCTGGCCCTCAAAAATCAGATGCTCATCATAGTCGGCAAAAATGCCTGCAATCTGTCTCCACAGAGCCGCCATTATCGTACAGGCAGGCTTTTTGTTATCATAATACGGATAATTAAAGTCCTCGTGATGAAGGTTCAAAATCACGTATGCGCCACGGTTGTAGACATAATCCACAACCTCTTTGACGCGCTTCATCCAATTATCCGAAATCAGGTATTCCGGCGCCTCGTCGAAATGTCCGCTCCATGTAACCGGAATTCTGATAACATTAATCCCCGCCGCAATATATGCATCCACAAGCTCCTGGGTAATCACCGGATTATGCCATGCCGTCTCAAATACCTGTGCAGGCTCCTCCTGTTTTATATTCTTTTCCCATGAGTCCAATGTGTTGCCGATGCTTATGCCGGCTCTCATATCTTTAATAATATCCATTCTATCTCTTCCCAAGCTCTCTGTCTGTCTCGTTGGTTACGCTGTGCTCCTTGATATATGCAACAATCTCGTCAAGGGTTGTGAATGCAAGGCTTACATAGCTGTCTGCACAGCCGTAGTAGATTGCAATCTTACCGGATTCGGAATCATGGATAGTCGCACATGGGAATGTAACATTCGGCACAAAGCCTCTCTCCTCATACCACTTCTCAGGTGTAAGAAGGAAATTCTCGCAACGATACAGTACCTTGGATGGGTTATCAATATCAAGAATTGCACCACCGATGGAGTATACATAGCCGTTGCAGGTTCCGCTTACTCCATGATAGAACAGAAGCCATCCTTCAGTTGTCTCAATCGGAGCTGCTCCGCCACCGATTTTAAGTGACTCCCACCACTCATTTCCGCGGCTCATAACATGTCTGTGCTTGCCCCAGTATACCATATCCGGGCTCTCGCTGATGAAAATATCACCGAAAGGAGTGTGTCCGGAATCCGAAGGGCGGGACAGCAGCACGAAGTTGCCGTTAATCTTTCTAGGGAATAATACGGCATTGCGGTTAAACGGAAGAAACGGATTTTCAATTCTTGTGAAAGTCTTAAAGTCCGTTGTCTTAGCCATTCCTATGGCTGCACCGTAGAAATCCTGACACCAGATAATATAGTAGACATCATCTACCTTAACAAGTCTCGGATCGTATGCATATATCGGCATGAAATCATTGCCGTCCTCATCCTTGAACGGAATCTTGTCCTTATCAAAATTCCAGTGGATACCGTCTTCACTTCTGCCTAAATAAATATATGGTATTCCGTTGGTCTGCTCACCGCGGAACACTCCGATAAATTTTCCCTCATAAGGAATAACCGCGCTATTAAAAATTCTCGCAACATTCTCAATAGGGTTTCTGTCAATAATAGGGTTCTCTGTGTATCTCCATACCGGAGCCCCCTTATGGTCTGCCGGCTTGTCCTGCCATGGAACATTAGGTACGGCAGGCGCAATCATTTTAAGCTCTGACATATAAACCTCCTAATAATTACATTATTTTTAACAATACAGCAATCACGCTTCATCAGCTATCCTTGCCACAGACTCACCGATTATAAGCTTACCGCTTATGACCTTGCGTCCGCCTAAGTTCTCTTCTCCCTTCAGGAGTCTGATAATAAGCTCGACTGCATTTTTTGTCATTTCTTCAATATTCACCTCGATGGTTGTCAGCTTTGGCAGGCTGTAATCAATACCAGCCGAATAGTTGTCAAAGCCCACCACTGATATATCCTGCGGTATACGATAGCCCTTTGCAACCAACTGCCGCATCAGATGATTTGCCGTCCCGTCACAATTACAAACAAAGGCTGTGGGCATATCGGCAGGAAGCTTTAAATCAATAAAATAGCCCTCTTCGTCACGATCCGGTATAATATAATCCTCCGTCATCGTAAGCTGATGAATCAATAGAGAACGGTAATACCCAAGATATCTGTCTAAGATGCTTGCAGTGGCATCAATACTTCCGACGTATGCAATCTTGCGATGTCCCATACCGACAAGATAATTGGTGAGCATATATGTGCCATATACATTATCGTTAATTACGCTTGGGACCTCCATGGTACGGTCATAGAAATCAAGATATACCATCGGAAGTCTGTTTTCCCGAAGCAACTTAAGATAATCTGACTTCATCTGTCCAAGTACAATGATTCCGTCCACCTTTTTCTCGGTGACAATGTCAGGCATCCTGCGCTCTGAAAGCATACTGGAGGTGATTGACTCCATAATAACGGAATAATGGAATTGTGACATCTGCTTATTTATGCTGTTATACATTTTCATGTAAAAAGGAAATACTGTTGTGTAATTGTCAACATAGTGTTCCTCAACAATAACCCCGATATTATAGCTGCGTCCCCGGCGAATGCCATCACCGATTCCGCTGTAGGTATAGCCCATCTCCTCGGCGGTAGCCTTGATAACCGCCCTCAGCTCGGTTCCCACGCCATCCCTGTCGGTAAGTGCCTTAGATACTGTCACCGTGCTGACTCCTACTTTTTTTGCAATATCCCTCATTGTCACATTCTTAGCCATAACTCACCATTCCCATTAGTTATTATACCAGATATCCGCTTCCTTGGTGCCTTCTTCTGCTTTAGGCATATATTTTTTCATAACACGCTCTGCCGGAAATGTAGCACCCCAGAATGTAAGTCCCGGCAGGATAAACGCAGCCCATGGCACAAGGTATACCAGAACCGCCACAGCCACACATGCAGCCACAAGCAGC
This sequence comes from uncultured Clostridia bacterium, assembly GCA_945836135.1. GTDB lineage: Bacteria > Bacillota > Clostridia > Lachnospirales > Lachnospiraceae > CAG-882. Next base: position 11,140 of record CAMAKT010000022.1, read on the forward strand.
AGCGTTGTAGGCAGATGCCCGAAGGTAATTACAAATGCCATGATAAACAGCTTTCCTGTGCCAAGCTTAAAGCGCGACAGCAGAATATATGTATTAAGCATCACGCCCAACAGCATAACTCCTATTGCAATGTACACACATCTCATATAGAAATTAAGCTCCGTTTCCCCTTCCTTAAAATACATAAGGTTAAACACAAGCATAACTGCCAGCACCAGATACATAATATTCAACCCTATGGAGGTGCGGAAATTCTGCTTAAAGGAACGGAAGAACTCCTGTGACACATAGCCGTTCCGGTGGCGTATTACCTTAGCTGCGGTATAGTAAGCCGCACAGGTGGCGGTGCCCATTGTCACAAGGGGCAATGAGCAAACCACCCATAACAGGCTTAAGAGAATCAAATCTCCTAATTTGTTCATAAATCTGCTGTACGCTGAATCAGTGCTGAAAAAAGATGCCATAATTTATCAATCCTTACTTTTTTCTTTCTATTATACGTCTAATTAAAGTAAGCATCAAGTGCATCCTGAATCTGCTGCTTGTAGGTCTCCTGGAACTGAGCCGGTGTTACAGTACCATTGATAAGGCTCTCAAGGTCATACTCAATACCCATGGAGTTCCATAAGTCGAACTGCTCTCTGCTTCCGCAGTCAAACATAACATCAAAGTTCTGATCCTGAATCTCAGGGTCCTTATCGGTTACTGCAAACCACCAATACAGAGTCTCCTCGTCATCACGGATTGATGTATCTCCATCATACCAGTTCCACATATCATACAGGAAGTTGTATACCATCTCAGGATTCTCAACGCCTGCAGGAATGATGTAGAACTCACCGGAGGTAATCTTGCCCTTGTTGGTCTCCTGATTTCCTGAAGGACCTACAGGCCACTGAACATAGCAGGTATCAAACTCAAGTGTTGTTCCGACTGCGCCATTGTAGTCATAGTCTGCATTGGAAGCTGCAATCCATGCTGCACCTGGCCAGAAGCCGATGTTACCGTTGCGGTATAAAAATCTCATTACATCTGCGTTGTTTTCATATGGATAGCATACATTGTATGTGATATACATATCCTGTACCATCTGAAGAGCCTCACCTACAGGAGCGCTTGAAAGAGTCTCTGTAGTTCCTGCTGCAATTGAACCACCGTTGGACATCATGAGCTGCTCAAAGGTCTCAAAACCAAATCCTGCATAACCATACTGGTCAACAGCACCATCACCGTCCGTATCCTGTGTAAGAACCTGGCAGTACTCAATGAACTTATCCCATGTCCACTCGCCTCTCTTATAAAGCTCACGAGGGTCCTCAAGGTTGTTGTCCTCGAGCATCTGCTTATTGAAAGCAAGAGGATATGTAGCTTCTACAGTACTCTGTGCCTCAACTCTCTTAAGGATGCAGGCCTTGCCGTCTCCAAGATCAAGGAACTTAACTACGTTCTGATCGGTAAATACATCTGCATCTGCCGGAAGAACAGTTCTTAAATCTGTTGCCAGACCATTCATTGCTGCCGGAATTGCCATACCAAGGTCTACAAGGTAGATATCACAGTCAGGTGAACCTGCAAGAACAGAGGTATTGATTGACTCCTTTGTTCCTTCGTATGTAAGGTTCTGCCATGCAAATGTTATATTATACTTATCCTCAATCTTCTTAACATTGGCAAACTTAAGCTCTGCAGGCAAATCTCCGGCATAGCTTGGGTCATCCTCAACAGAGGTATGTGTACTGTCATAGTACTGTACCCACCAGCTTCCGATTGTAAGATGTCTCGGACCGCTTGTAGTATTCTGAGTCTGACTCTGACCCTGTGTTGTCTCAACTGTAGTATTCTGTGTTGTTGTCTCGCCGGAAGATGTTGTTGTATCATTGCCGTTGCTGCTCTTACTGCAGGCTGTCATGGATAACACCATTGATGCTGCAAGACCTGTTGCAATAAGCTTCTTTGCTAATTTTCTCATGATTTCTCCTCATTTCTGCGCTGTTTTCAAGTATCCAAGCCTGTGCTGCAGCGCGTGCACAGACTTGGCAAATTATATTATTGTTCTTATTCTGCTGTAGCTGGTGTGCTTACCCATACACCGTATACTTCCCATGGAGTTGAAGCTTCACACTGCATTGTGGTTCCCCATGTGGATACATCATCTGTGCAGAGGGCTGCAAGCTGCTCGTAAGTAATCTGTGCATAACTGCCGTTGCAAAGTGCAGGGTCATCTGTTCCTGCCTGACCTACTCTCATCCAGCCTGCCTGTGCCTCGTTCATTACAATCCAGATCTCTCCGCTCTCAGAAGCGTACTGAATTGTAACAACAGCTCCCGGTACAAGTGCATCTAAGATTTCCTGTGTCATCGTAAATCCTGCCTGTGCCCAGCCTCCGGCACTTGTCTCAAAGCCTTCGAACTTAACCAGCTTATTAACCGGTGCAAATTCTGCTGCCTGACCAACTCTTACTCCATATACTTCCCATGCTCCGTCGGACTCACACTGCATTGTGGTTCCCCATGTGGATACATCGTCTGTGCAAAGAGCTGCAAGCTGCTCATAAGTTATATAGCACTTCTCGCCATTGCATATTGCAGGGTCATCTGTTCCTGCCTGACCTACTCTCATCCAGCCTGCCTGTGCTTCATTCATTACAATCCACATATTGCCTGTCTCAGAGCTGTATGTAATCTCTACTACAGAACCAGGTACAAGTGCGTCAATAATTTCCTGTGGCATTGTAAAGCCTGCCTGTGCCCATGCTCCGGCACTCGTTGTAAAGCCTTCGAAATTAACTGCATTTACCAGGGCATAGTTAGGAGCCTGCTGTCCTACCTTAACTGAGAATACCTCCCATGCTCCGTCGGACTCACACTGCATTGTGGTTCCCCATGTGGATACATCATCTGTGCAGAGGGCAGCTAACTGCTCATATGTTACCTGTGCAATGTTATGAGAGTTGTTTATATATGCAGGGTCATCTGTTCCTGCCTGACCTACTCTCATCCAGCCTGCCTGTGCTTCATTCATTACAATCCACATATTGCCTGTCTCTGACTTGTATTCAATCTCTACTACAGAACCAGGTACAAGTGCATCTAAAATCTCCTGTGGCATTGTAAAGCCTGCCTGTGCCCAGCCGCCTGCGCTTGTTGCAAAGCCTTCGAAGTTAACAGGATTCTTAAGTGCATAGAGGTTTGAGTAATCCTTTCCGCTGTCAGAATATCCCTCCGGCTCAGCAAATGCAACTGTCTTATCTGCTGAGATAAGCTTGCCGGCCGCATCATAGAAGCAGATGTTGTCAACATATAATGTAGCATTTCCGTGTCCTCCGCTGACACCATTATCGGTCTCTAAGGAAAGTACCACGATGTTGTTTGCGCCCGCTGTAAACGGAGTACCGGATACGTCAAAGCTTGCAGTCTTAGGATTCTTGTTCTCCAAATATACAGACCATTCATATGCTGTCTGTGTCAAATCCTCTCCTGTCCATGTTGTCAGTTTACCTGAACATGCACTGAATGTACCATCTTCATATTCTACACCAAGTGTCATAACGATGCTGGCGATATTTGCCACATCGGCGCCGCAAAGGCTGCTTACATCAATTCCCACAAAAGGAACCTTACCGGTTAAATTCTTAACCTGAAGAGCCTTGCCTCCATTGTAATCAACCACTGCCAGTTCAATATCGGAAGCATTGGCCGGTGCGCTGTATGGTGCCACAAAACCCATTGCACCATCCTCAAAGTCAACGCTAGCATCAACTACAATTGCAGGTTCTGTTGTCTGCTCCTCTGTAGGTGCCTGTGTTGTAGTCTCCACTGTAGGAGCCTGTGTTGTCTGCTGGGCTGTTGTGGTTTCATTCTGATTTCCACCGCCGCTGCATGCAGTAAGTGCTACTGCCATTGTGCCTGCCATCAGACAGGCCATTAATTTGTTACGTCTCACGCTTTTTTCCTCCTTTTTTCAGGGTGAGTGGTTATCCAACGATACCACTTCTTTCCACACCCTCTATAAAGTATCTCTGAAGGAATACATATATCAGTACAATCGGTACCAGAATGAGAATGATACCTGCATCCAGATACAACTGCTGAATAGTTGTGTCCAGAATCTTATCCTCGTTGGCAATCACCGCCGTCAGGGAAGAGATTTTCTTGCTGATAACTATGTCTTCGTCAATCAGAAATAACTTCGCATAAAAAGTATCATTGTACTGCCATACCATGGAGAACACTGCTACGGTAATGACAGACGGCATGGCGTTGACTAACATGATACGGAAATATGTGTACCATACGCCGGCGCCATCCACGAAGGCTGCCTCCTCAATTTCTTTCGGCAGTCCTCTGAAAAACTGGTTAAAAATGTATATATACAAACCTGAACGTAATCCGCACCCCAAGAACGTCATTATGTACATTGGTACAGGAGTGCCGAGCAGGTTAATGCTCTTACCCTTTATCAATGTGGCAAGTCCGAAAGGATTGAAATTACGGAAGGTCATATATAACGGTAACATAATTGTGCTGGTCGGAATTACAATCATAACTACCACACAGGCAAACAAAAGCTTCTTAAACGGGAAGTTAAATCTTGCAAATCCGTAGCCGACCATGGAACAGACAAATACCTGAATAACCATAAGGCTTAAGGTGTAAAACAAATCCCTGCCCATTGTCGGGAAATAATCGAGACGTTCGATAACCGTCTTATACTTCTGAAATGTCGGCGATGTCGGTATCATGTATACCATCGGATTATATGCATCCCCGTCCGACATAAAGGAGCTGACCAGTATTCCGAGTATCGGTGCCACAATTACATAGCAGATACCCACGATAACCACAAATTGAGCCAGACCCAGTATTCCTTTTTTGGCCCCGCGCTGCATTGCGCTCAGGCTGTTTTTTGTCTGTGCATCCATCTTGATTTTCTGCATATCGGTTTCTCCTTTCCTTAGTTATAGTAAAATGTACGTTTCTGTATGAATCCGCATACCAGAACAAGAATCACACAGACAATCACCGTAGACACCACGCTCATTGCCGAGCTTAAGCCGTAATTGATTTTGTCGAAGCAGGTATCATAGGCAAGCTGTACAACATCGCTGACTGCAAAATTATCCACAACCGTATATACTACATTGGTTATTATATGCGGCATAACCATCGGGAATGTTACTTTCCAGAAGGTCTCATAGGCTGTAGCGCCTTCAATCTTGGCAACCTCGTACATGGAGCCCGGTATGGACTGCAATGCCGCTATAAATATGATAATCTGCACGCCAGAGGCTGAGATAATATCATTGATACGGGCTACCGCCGCCACAATATAATCAAGGAGTTTTTCAGGCATTGCAAGATTCTTGAACAAATCTATAAAGTATGCCACGTTAACCCCTGATGCAGCCGCATCGGAAATCTCACTGCCGCCTGAGGAAATACCACCTGACATCATGGTTCTTGCAAGCTCCATGGCTGATGTGATAGCTCCCGCATTCATAATAATCGGCAGGAAAAATATGGCTCTTACCAGTGTTCTTCCTTTGAACTTTCTGTTCAAAAGAATTGCCATGAACAAACTGAAAAACGTAATTAACGGTACATCCACCAGCATGTTAAGCACTGAGGTTGTAAGTATCTGCTTGAAGGTTCCATGCACTCTGAATGCATATATGTAATTACTAAGTCCTGCCCATTGAAGTGCGTATCCGCCCTCCTGCATCGTCATGTCAGACAGGGAAAACTGTACGGTCATAAATAAACTTCGCACATAAAATACCACAAAGCCTACCAACCACGGGAGGATGAACATAAAGCCTTTTACGTTTCTCTTCTGAAGAAGTGTTAAACCGCGTCTTTTCTTCATTGTTCTCCTCCTCTCTGATAGCCATGTGCCGGAATATTTATTCCGTCCTCTACAGCATCATAATCCGTATAATTTACATAAATCGCAACTCCGTTGGAGTATGTAATCTTTCTTACGCCACTGTCTAAAATCTCATGCTTTGCAACAGTTTCGCCAGATACATATTTAAGCACCGAATTGACTGTGTTATACATCTCTACAGCCTCATCACACCAGTTCTCGTACTTGGTAGCGTAGAACTTATTGAGTGCCGTATACTTCATTTCACTGGCACTCTCATGGGTAAATACATATCTTGGAGATGCACCGTACTCTATAAGTCTTAAGGTAATTTCCGTGCGGTCCTTCGAATCGTGGAAGTTGAGCTGGCTTCCGGCATAATCGATATAGCCGTGAATAATCATCTCATAAAGAGGAATCTCCTCATCAATAATCCTGAACTCGTTATCCCACAGCGGAGCATCAATGATATCGTCGGCATACTGTAAACTGTAATCATTTCCGCCAGTCACCATGATGTTTCTGCCTGAAGCCTCAATGGTATCAAACTGACCCTTTACAATGTCCAGGGCCTGCTCCCTGTTAATGAACTCAGTTCTCTTTTTATCCGAATGAAGCTCATCACCTAAGTCTCTTAATCCTACACCGCCCACATCAAGCTTATTAAAATCATCCATAAAACCTTCTACATAACGCTTCAGGTATTTCGGTGAAATAAGGAAATATATATTCTCATCATAACCCACTGATGAGGTCTTTCTAAGGGTTGCCGGATTGACCGAACCGAACTCTGCAACATAACCGGCTCCATAATATCTTGAAGTCTCCATGGACATGTTGTAACGCTTGCTTATGTATGTGACTTTCTGGAAAGGAACATCCACATACAGCCTTCCGCCCATGCTCTCCATGGTATCATTAAGCGCCTCTAGATCCTTTTTACCGCCTAACTTGTAAAGGCCTGTTATCTTGTCATACACATCGGCATAATAGCCTCCGTTGCTCCAGCCCTGAAGATTCATAACCTGATATCCGATTCCCTTCTCATTAAGATCCAGGGCAATCTCCTTAGCTTCATCATAGGTTGTCATAGCCATTACCCTCAGATAACGTATTCCGATAAGGCTTGCCGTTTCCTTAACACCACTGATTATGTCGTAGTAGAAAGGAATATCACCCGAGGCGGTCTTTGTAGTAAGTACGCCCTCATCAATAAGTCTGTCGCGGTAGTAATTTGCTATACCCGAATATCCCTTATGCTCATCATCAAGAAATGTATATCTCACTCTGTAGTTGATGTCATACATTTCTTTCTCAAGAAGCGGAAGGTCTGCTTCATTTCCCGAGGAGCCGAACATTGACAAAAGGTCATATCCTCTTACAACGAAGGTTGTATTAACAGTATTGTAACTGGTATTGCTTCCCGATACCGATGCGGTGAAGAATGCCGTGCTGGCTCCTTCCTCAACGGACATAAGCACATTCGTGTTTTCCTTACATATTCCGCAAATCGGAAGTCTTACCTTCTGTGTATTCTCAAGCTGCGTATAGTCAGATGACATCGGGTCTATATCGTATATGTACTGAGAATAGTTCTCCACATTGCTCTTACCATTGTTGAAATAAATAAGTGAACCTGAGCCGTTAGGAACTACTATATATCCCTCTTCATCGCTGCTGCCTGCTCCGAAGTAACCTAATAGTCTTATCCTGTAAAGACTTCCTCCGCCGTTTTCTTCAATCATCGAGGCTGGTATCGATACTTCAATGCTGTCCTCTAAGAGCCGGTACTCCAAGGCTATATTAAATGAAAGCGGAAGTGCTGCTTCAATACCTGCAAGCTCCATCTGGGCTTCATAATCCTCCTCGGTAAAACCTGCTGTCTCTAAGTAGCCCGTAATCTTCTGTAAGGTCTTGACATTCTTCTGTGCAACACCGTTCAGAAGCTGCATCCCGGTCTTTTCATCCGTGGTGGAATAATAACGTCTCATGTTGGTTGCTTCGGTCTCATCTAATCGTCCACAAATTTCATCCAATTTGCTCTGCTCTAAGTACAACGGTACAATTCCGGTGGAATTGGTTGAGAAATCTCCCAATTTGTATTTAAACCTTATTCCGTTGTCTATGGACTCGGCTTCAAGCTGTCCTCTTGCAACTGCCATGCTGTAGGAATCATAGGTTCCCATTGCTTTTGCTGAATTGTAATAGTTAATGACAAACTGTGATTTTAAATAATTCTTATTCGTATTGTTTGCTATCGGATCATCATCCGCATCAACCGGACTGCTGTAGATTGTCTGTCCGTTTCGTTTGTCATATACGGCAGTATCACCTGTCTCTACATTGGCATAGAGCTTCAGAATATCGTTTTCAGCCACAAGCTCCATTCCGGGAACATCCTTGGATGAATCGGCAAGGGCTTTAAATTCGCTGCCTTCCTCAACCTCGTAAGAGCTTAGGTAATCCTTATAATCATCATACAGATAATAATGAATCATATAATATGCAAACCATATAAGTGCCGCTAATACCACAACTCCCAATACTCCGAGAAGCACCTTCTGTAAAAGTCCCAGCTTGCGTTTTGCCTTTTTCTTTTTTTCTTTCACAGCCTTTACCTCTCTTTCATCGGAATATCAGTTCCAGGTAAATACTCTTAAAAAATGTAATTACCTGACCTACAAGATTGAATAGCAGCAGTGCCAGAAATATAATTATAAACACTGCAATAAATGTCAAAAACAAAGTAATAAGTGTTTTGCCCAAGGTGTAGTTATGCACCTGCATTATTCCCATAAGAATGAGAATCACCGCATAGGCTACGCAGACTGCAATTATCAAGCTGTAAAACGCCTGCTCGTTGTCAGCTATAACCTTGCTTATAAGAGTCGCCAGGGTAAATCCCACAGTTGCAGGGGAGATTCCATAGCCAACCGCAATGATTATGTCCTTAAATCGTCCCTCCCCGTCCATAAGACATGTTATGGACCAGTTGCCGATACATATCAGCATGAAAAGGATTATTACGCCGGCCAGCTCAGTAATACTGTTGACACTTCTTGGGTCAGTCTCATTTACAACAAAACTGGCATACAATCTGTTAAGTGAGAAGCTGACGGAGAAAAGAATAACCATCAGTATCGCTATCGGCACGCTTCCGTACTCCTTATGGCGAATCCAATAGAAACCGTCCATCGGGTGAGTCAGCGTATAACCGAAATAGCTCCATTTTTCTTTGGAAAATAATTCTTTCAAGCCGCCTCTCCTCCCTTCTTACGCTTTTTATCCCTAACCTTGACAATAACCACAACAGCAACAATCAATACTGCGGCACCACTTAATATGTAGCTTAGGTTGGCTGCCAGTACCTCGTTGCGATAACGGCGAAATGCAATGGAATAATATTCCGAATCCATTCCAAGCTTTAAGTACTTCATGGCGTTTTTATTATCGCCTGCCGTAAGATATGCCTTGCCGATACCGGTATTGGCAAGCTCATTATTCTCATCAAGTCTCAATACCTCGCGCCACTTTTCAACTGCCAGCGTCTCGTCTCCGTCATATCTTAAACCAATTGCCTCATTAATCAGATTTCCGTATTCCGTAGC
>CAMAKT010000023.1 GCA_945836135.1 uncultured Clostridia bacterium
CGCCCTGATTACTATTTCCTGTGACAAATCCTCCGCATCCTGCATATTTTTACATCGTTTCACGGCAAAGCCAAAGATAGGCTTCAGGTATTCAGTTATGGTTCTCTCTACATCCTGTCTCTTCACTTGTTTTCACCTCGTTTTTGAAAGCTTTCACCTATATAGACACGGAAAAATAAAAAGGTTGGAAGTTTTTTTGAAAAAATTTGTGCCACCTGCAGTCACAGATGGCACAGTTAAAATCAGCTATTTTGTTCCGAATATTCTGTCTCCGGCATCTCCAAGCCCCGGTACGATGTACCCCTTCTCGTTGAGCTTTTCATCGCAGGTTCCGATGTACATATCCACATCAGGATGGTCTTTTTTCATTCTCTCGATGCCATCCGGTGCAGCAATAATACACATAAAGCGTATATTCTTAATTCCGCGCTGCTTAAGCATCGTAATTGCCGCCGATGAAGAGCCTCCCGTAGCAAGCATCGGGTCAACCACGAACACCTCCCGCTCCGCACAGTCCTGCGGAAGCTTGCAGTAATACTCCACCGGTTCAAGTGTCTCCTCATTGCGGTACAGACCTATATGTCCCACCTTAGCCGCAGGAATCATGGCAAGCATACCGTCCACCATGCCCAGTCCTGCACGCAGAATAGGCACTACGGCAAGTTTCTTCCCCGCCAGCTCTTTGACAGTAGTCCTGCATATAGGCGTCTCAATCTCCACATCTGTAAGCTTCAAATCTCTTGTTGCCTCATAGCACATAAGCATGGCAATCTCGCTTACAAGTGTACGGAAATCCTTAGAGCCCGTATCCGTTCTCCTTATGATTCCAATTTTGTGCTGAATCAAAGGATGGTCCATAATAATAATCTTACCCATAAGAAATCCTCCCTTATATATTGGTTTTAATCCTCCAGCATATTAATGCGGCGGATATGCCTCTCTTCATTGGAAAATTCGGTTGTAAGGAAGGTCTCCACAATCTTTACCGCCAGACCCGGTCCTACCACTCTTCCTCCAAGCGCTAGTACATTGGCGTCATTGTGAAGTCTCGTTGCCTCTGCCATAAAACAGTCGGTACAAAGTGCTGCACGAATCCCCTTGATTTTGTTGGCGGCAATTGAAATACCGATACCGGTTCCGCATATGAGAATGCCTCTGTCACAGCTTCCGTCATTAATCGCCGCACATACCTTTTTAGCATACTCCGGATAATCCACACTCGCCTCGCTGTAGCATCCGAAGTCCTTGTACTCATATCCTTTCTTGTCAAGATATGCCATTATCTCCTGCTTTAATGCATATCCTCCCTGGTCACAGCCAATTGCAATCATTTTTTACCTCTTTCCTGTGCCTTTGCACATAATATGATATTTCACTCTTCGACATCCTGCTCTAAGCTTGTAAGCTTGGCATCCACCTTCCGAAGCCATTCAACGAGCATATCGCCGCATTTTACATAGCTGTCAATTTCCTTTCCGTAGGGGTCTATTATTTCCCCGGCCTCACCCACAAATTCGGATATCGTAAAAAGATTGTCAGGATCATAAGTCTCGATAATCATTTCCTTCTCTTTTATACCAAGAGCAAGCAGAAGCGTATCTTCCGTAATATCCTCCTCCGTAAGCTCCACGGAGCTTCTGTTGTCAAGAATAATGCCCCTCTGTCTTAACACCGCCACCGCCTTGGGATTAAAAGGCTCAGGAAAAAGCACAATAAGTCCTCTTGAGACAATCTCCAGTTCCTTATGGGTTGTAATGGATTTCATAATAAGCTCCGCCATAGGTCCCCGGCAGGTGTTATTCATGCTGACAAATACAATCCGGCTATACTTTTTCATATAATATGTCCGTTTCTCCTCTTAACTCTTATTATTAAGGTAATTGCGAAACTCTGTGAATTGGCACCGTACGTTGTGCGATTTTACTATTGATTGGTACAATCAATTATTACCACTGGGGCACATAGGTTCGCAAGCGAACCATTGCTCGCTGCTTGCTGCAACACAGCGGTGCATAAGCGGCTAAAATACAGCCGCTAAGCACCGGCGGCAGCAAAGCACCCAGCTTGTAATATAGTAAAATCGCACAACTGTTCAGTGATAAATGTGCGTTTCGCAATCACCTATTTACCCCACATGTTCAATGTGATGTCCTGCCGCCTTGATGAGGCGGTTCATTACAGCCTGACCGAAACTGTCCTCGTTAAAGCCCTCCGACAGAATGACATCCACATTGATATGGTCAAAATGTCTCAGAACATCAAACAGGTGAGCCGCTATCTCATGCTCATCCCGGCGGCTGCCTACAATCACCACATCACCTGCGGTATAGAGCCCGGCATTCTCGCTGCTTGAAAGTATTCCCACTCTATGTCCTGCTCTTACATGCTGCCCTGCAAGTTCATTGATACGCGCCACAACCTTGGCATTGTCACCCTCAAAAATAGTAAGGTCAGCCTTCGGAGCATAGTGACGGTACTTCATTCCCGGTGCCTTAGGCTTGTCCTTGGTAATTGAATGGGTAAGCACCGTCCTGTCATAGCATACATCCCCAAGCACATCTCGTATCATATCGGCAGTAATGTATCCCGGGCGCAGTATCATCGGAACAGGCACCGTCAAATCCACAATGGTGGATTCAATACCAATCTCTATGGCTCCGGCGTCGATAATCATATCAATCCTGCCCTGCATATCCTCTATGACATGTTCTGCCTTAGTCGGGCTGGGACGTCCTGATAAATTGGCACTTGGTGCCGCCACATATATTCCCGAACTCTTAATAAGCCCTGCTGCCACCGGATGACTTGGCATACGGATTGCCACTGTCTCCAGTCCTCCCGTTGTCCCGTAGGGTACAATATCTTTCTTATTAAGAATCATGGTAAGCGGTCCCGGCCAGAAAGATTCTGCAAGCTTGTACGCACTCTGCGGGATGTCTTTTGCAAGCACCTCAAGGTCGGACACATCCGCAATATGGACAATGAGCGGGTTGTCACTCGGTCTGCCCTTGGCACTGTAAATCTTCCTTGCAGCGTCCTCTCTCAGGGCATCTCCTCCAAGACCATATACTGTCTCCGTGGGAAATGCAACAAGGCCTCCGTCCCTAAGAATCCTTCCCGCCTCGCATATTACCTCATCATGATTACTGTCATCAATACGGACTATCTTCGTATCCATGTTATTCCTCATTTCCCGGCGCCCAGGCCTCGCTCATACTGTCGGCATGGAGCCGTTCCAAGCGTTCGCCTGCTGCCACAGCGTCAATAATTGTCTTGACAAGAATATCCATATCGGTTCCCTCCCTGTAATCAGCAGGAGCAAAATAACGTATCCTGTTCTCTTTTATCATCTTGAGGACCTTATTCTTATCACCTGTTACCGGGTTATACACGCCTATGGAATGCCCTCCGTAGCTGTTAACCAGTTTCATGCAGGGTACGTCTGTATCACTGTCACCGATATATACCATATTTCTAAAAGGAATCCTTATCTCATCCGGCTCGAAATAATCATTAACCCCTCCGTCATTTATATCAAGCACACCCTTGGAAATCCTGAACAGAAACTGGGTCTTATTGGTGTAATTGACAACCTGTGCAGGCCATTTCACCGTACCATTCTCATTAAAATAAAAGCTGCTTGCATATATTCGTTCAAAAGCACCTGATTTCGCAATTCCGGTACCCTCAATCATCTCCTTAAGTCCTGAGGAGATGATATAATGCTCCACTCTCACGCCCTGCTTCGCACCGTACTCACTTATTCTCTCAAACCAAGCCTCCACGCCCTCAAAAAGCTTCACCTTGGAGCCGTATTCCCTTAGAGCTTCTCTGGTAAACACCAGATTGCCCTCCGCCTCCTGAACCATCTTATACATGTATGCAAGATTGCTGTCCATATCATTCTCTCTGGCAAGCTTTCCCGTAGCTGCCCAGAACTCATCCACATCATATCCGACGGACTGTATATAGCCCTGTGCCTGCATGTCATCAGGGGACAGGGTCTTGTCAAAATCATAGCATATAGCCACAATCGGCATCTTCGAATCCTCTTTTGCTGCAAACCTCTTCATCAGCTCACTGTCCTTCATCATAAAATACTAAAGACATGATACGCTCCATGCAGCCTTTTGTCAAGTTAACGCATGGTGAGCGCACATATACATAGCATACATATACACTGCAAAACCGGGACTAAAATCCTTTATATTTCGTATTGTAATGTAAAAAATTTTTCTGTATAATAAATAAGAAATACTTAAAAAGCATTCTGGAGGATATATATGGACTACAGTGTTATAGATAAATACATCGACGAGCTCTTAACCAAGAGCACACCGGACAAGCCCATCTGGAATATAGAGAAGATTATGCAGGGGCTTAAATCCACATGGAATTACATAGACGGCTGCATGATCAAGGCACTTCTCGAGATGTACGCCATCACCAGGAAGAAAGAATACTTTGACTTTGCCGATGCCTTTATAGACTACCGTGTACACGAGGACGGCACCATTGACGGCTACGATGTATCAGAGCTTAATATAGACAATGTCAATGCCGGCAAGACCCTTTTTGAACTCTATGACCTCACGGGCAAAGAGAAATACCGCAAGGCAATCGACCTGATATACAGCCAGATTAAGCTTATGCCCCGCACGGCTGAGGGAAGCTTCTGGCATAAGAACATCTACCCTAATCAGGTATGGCTTGACGGCTTGTATATGTGCCAGCCTTTTTATATGGAGTATGAGACACGTTTCAATGGCAAGAAGAACTATGATGATATTTTCCTTCAGTTTAAGAATGTTGTAAAGAACATGAAGGACCCGGTTACAGGTCTTTACAAGCATGCCTATGACCATTCAAGACAGATGTTCTGGTGCGACCCGGTCACAGGCCTGTCGCAGAACTTCTGGTTAAGAGCTCTCGGATGGTATGCCATGGCACTTCTTGACACCATTGACAAAGCTGACCCTGACTGCAAGGATACGCAGTTCCTCAAGGACACCTTTGTTGACCTTATGACTGCCATGTTAAAGTATCAGGATGAAAGCGGAATGTGGTATCAGGTTGTTAATTACGGCGGAATTACCCCTAACTACTTAGAGACCAGCGGTAGTTCAATCATGGCCTATGCCCTGCTTAAGGGTGTCCGTCTCGGCTATCTGCCTGAGAGCTGGCGCGAATATGGTATCAAGGCATTTAACGGAGTATGCAACAAGTACCTTACCAACGAGGATGGAGAAATGCATCTTGGCGGAATCTGTCTTGTAGCCGGACTGGGCGGTAAGACTATGCGCTCAGGTACCTTTGATTACTATATGTCAGAGCCTGTTGTAAAGGACGACGCGAAGGGTGTAGGCCCGTTCCTCTTAGCATACACTGAGATGCTCCGACTGAATGCGAATGCGTAAATTTATGGAGGCTGTATATGGATAATATGGATTTTTTTAGTCTTGACGATTTAGAGGCGGTTTTCGCAGAGCTTGATGAGATAGAGGCCGATGAGGCCGAACCTACCGAAGAGGAGAAAGCCTCCGAGAGGCGCTATGAAGAAATAATCAAAAAACACAAAAATGAGACAACGACATGACACACAGATTTTCCGGTAAGTTGTCCGCAAGGACCGTATTTTATATTTTACTCAGCATTTTTATCATATCACTCATTCCGTTATATGTAATAGGCATGTATGCGCATCCCAGCGTAGACGATTATTATTACGGCACTGAGACAGTACAAATCTGGAACAGCACCCACTCTGTAGGTGCTGTTTTTTCCCATGCCTTCAACCTGATGTTAAAAACATACAACGAATGGCAGGGCAATTTTTCCGCAATTTTTCTCATGAGGCTTGAGCCGGGAATATTCGGTGAGCAGTACTACTTTATAGCCTCATTTATACTTATTACATCATATGTGGGCTGTTCACTCTTTTTCTTTTATACCGTGATAAAAAAGATATTCGGCGCTGATAAGTACCGCTCCGGAATAGTGGCCCTATCCATGACCTTTGTGTCCATGCAGCTTACCCTTGTTCCCAGCGATTCCTTCTACTGGTACAACGGCTCAATCTACTATACCTTTTTCTACAGCCTGATGCTGCTTCTGTTTGCAGTGATGATAAGACTCCGCGGAACATATGGCATACGGACGCTGCCGCTGTGTATTTTAAGTGTTGCTCTTGCCTTTTTCATCGGCGGCAGCAATTACGCCACAGCTCTGTTCACCGCCATCATTCTGGCCTTGTCAGCCGGTGTGACGCTGTACTTTGTAATTCTTAAGAAAAACACCATTATCAAGTCTTACCACGCTGCAATATATGTCGCCATTGCCATTGCATGTATGGCAGGACTTTTCATAAGCATGTCGGCACCGGGCAATGCAGTACGTCAGGCCTCCGTAGGCGGAAGCACAGGTATAATTAAGACCTTTATCTATACCTTTGCCTTCGGCGGCTACAGCCTTGCCAAGGTACTCTCGTCACCATGCCTTATATTTTTCATATGCATGGTTCCGGTTTTCTATTTTGTTGCAGCTAAGACCCATTTTTCATACCACATGCCGCTTCTGGTGCTTATATTCACCTTTGGGCTGTACTGCTCTGCCGGAACGCCTGTATTCTATGCCCAGGGGCTAAGAATTCCGTACCGCATGATGAACATAATCTTTTTCTCGGCCTACTCTTTCATCGGCTTTAATATGATCTACTTCCTGGGGTGGCTTGGAAAAAAGTGCGGCAATACGGCATTTCTTACCGCCTGCACCAATGTATGTAACAAAATAAAGCAGAGCGGCAAGTGCACCTGTATAGCACTTGCGCTCTGCCTGTCCTGCTTTCTTATTGCATGTATCGGTCAGATAGATGTGGGCGAAACCGAATATAAAAGCGGCAATGCCGGCTTCGGCAATATGCCTATGTCCATATCCGCCATCTACTCCCTTGCAACCGGTGAAGCAAAGGTATACGACGCAGAGCTGACCGCCCGTGATAAATACCTGCGGGAGACAGACGAACTTCATGTTGCCGTACCTGCTCTGTCCGTAAAGCCTGAGTTAATTTACCACACCGACATAACCTCCGACCCCGGCGACTGGCGCAACGCACACCTCGCCATGTTCTACCGGAAAGAAATCGTGTGGAGTGAGGAAGAGTAAAAGTGAAGGCTCATAAAATTAAGGTGTAAAAATATGCCACTTTATATTTTTAGCGCACACAGCGTTATATTTATACACGTCAGTTCCGATGTACGAAGCTAAGATGTTCTAGTAACTCTGAGTGTATTTTATTTTAACCGTACGCAAACGATGCAAAGTCGCCATCCATGGCTTGGTTGCATCTATTTCGGCGTCCTGCCGAAATTTGCTGGTATTTAAGCAGAGTTCCAAGAACATCTAAGCTTCTCCCATAAGTCACTGCCATGCATAAATATAACGCTGTATGCGTAGCAAGGCTGTATGAGCATATTTTTACACCCTAATTCTTATGAGCCTCCGGCTATTGTTACACCGGCAGAAGCTCGCAGACTTCTCCGACTCCGTAGAAGTCAAGGGCATGCAGCGCCCTTGTTGCACCGATGTACAGAAGCTGCATGTGATAATCACTGTAATAGTGTGCTTTGTCCGCATAGGCAATGTGGACACTGTCAAACTCAAGTCCCTTTGCAAGATAGAAAGGTGCCACAACCACTCCTGTATTAAAATAATCGGTATTTTTATTAAGTACCTCTACTTTAAGACTTTTCTTTAACTCATCTCCAAGCTTATCCGCCTCTTCCTGTGTCTTGCACAGCACTGCAATGGTCTCGTACGTGCCCCCCGCCAGTTCCTCCTTAAGCTTATCTGTCATGACCTTAAGCATCTCATCCTCCGTCCGGCATACTGTCTTAGACGGAACATTTCCATGCCTGTCTATGCCTTCAACTCCCTGTATTCCGGCAATGGCAGCCGCATAATTCGTTATTTCCACTGTAGAACGGTAACTCTTACCCAGAACAATACACCTTGCATCCTTGCCAAGAATTCCCGGAAGAAATGACATAACCTGTGACTTTCCTTCGTCGACGGACTGCTCCTTATCCCCTAAAATTGTCATCGGACACTTAAACACCCATCCGATTATGCAATACTGCATATAGGAGTAATCCTGCATCTCGTCAATAATAAGGTGCTTGATTCTCTGTCCATGTCCAACACCGCACAGCAGGTATTTCATGTACAGAACAGGGTATACATCCTCATACCCTACCTTGCGTATTTCACCCTCCGGCACCTTTATAGGTTCCTCTCCGATACTTTCAAGGAATTCGTTATATATGGCAAAAATATCCCTCGTCCGGTACAGCGCATCAAATTTATCCTTGACTATCTCCGTCTCAATCTCGTCAAATTCATGCCCGGTAAGGGTGGTGTACTCGTCAACCACATATTCCCGCACCGCATCCATTCTCTTAAACAAAGGTATATCCGGCAACTTATTGTAGAATAAATCGGCTATGCTGTCGGCATCCTTGGAGAGCTTTTTATATTTAATGTCCTTAAAGTTCATAATCTCGTACTCAAGAGAAAGTGCAAAGGCATTAATGGCCTCCACAAATTCCCTGCTTGTGCGGTAGGAGAGCTTATCCCGGCGTGCAGCAGCATACCCGGCGTCCTCATTTTCCTTCGTCAGCACATCCTCAAGGAATTCATAATGGCTCTCAATCCCCGTAATCCCCGAAAGCTCTCTGGCAGCATAATCATCAAAAGTCATCTCGTTGATATTTTCCTCGCCCAGCTCCGGAAGAATATGTGAAATATAATCGGCAAACACATCATTAGGTGAAAGAATGAGTACCTGGGATGCCTTGAGCTCATTGCGATGGTGGTACAGAAGATATGCGATTCTGTGAAGTGCCACCGAGGTCTTTCCCGAGCCTGCACCTCCCTGTACAATGAGAATCCTGTCCTTCTCATTGCGGATAATTGAATTCTGCTCCTTCTGTATGGTGCTTACAATGCTCTTAAGCCTCGCATCGGCATTCATGGACAGAGCCTGCTTTAAGATATCATCGTCTATCTTGATATCGCTCTCCACCGCATATATAAGCTTTCCTTTTTTGATTTTGTACTGGAGCTTGCGGACAATCTCGCCCTCAACCCTGCCTGCCGGAGCCTCATAGGAAGCCTTACCTGTATCATAGTCGTAGAAAAGGCTTGAAATCGGTGCTCTCCAGTCATATATAAGCGGCATTCCACCCTTTTCATCGGAGAAATTACCTATTCCGATATAACAGCATTCCGCCTCATCCTCACCGTCAAAGATAAAATCCACTCTGGCGAAGTAAGGTGAATCCTGCATCTGCTTATACATATGCAGGGTTTTCATACTTCTGCTTCTTTGGTTGGCATGATTGAATATCTGCTGTCTGTTCTCATATTCCTCGTAGCCGTATTCATCAAAATCACTGAAGTTCTCCCAATACAGCTCCTGAAGCTGTGCAATGTCCCTATCGTTCAGCTTCATCTCTTCCTTGAGTCCTTCAATCGCCACAGACAGCTTGCCCTCTATTAACTGTAAATATTCTTCCTCCGTCATCCGTAACACCCTTCCTTACATGTATCGCTGCCTATTCCTGCTGCTTGGCCAGCTTCACAATTCTACTGGTTCCAAGCCTCGAAGCGCCAAGTCTGATAAACTTCTCGGCGTCCTCAATGGAGCTTATACCGCCTGCTGCCTTTACAAGTATTCCATCCACATTCTTAGCCATAAGCTCTACATCCTCAAAAGTTGCTCCTGACTTTGAAAAGCCTGTTGATGTTTTAATATATTCCGCTCCGGACTCAGATACAACCTTACAAAGCTCTATTTTTTCTTCGTCAGTAAGCAGACAGGTCTCAATGATGACCTTCAAAAGCTTTCCATGGCATGCAGTCTTAATCTGCTTTATTTCATCGAGTACCTTGTCATAAAGCCCATCCTTAACCCAGCCTAAATTGATTACCATGTCGATCTCATCCGCGCCCTCTTTAACTGCCTGCTCCGTCTCGAAGCACTTAACCGCCGTGGTATTATAGCCGTTAGGGAACCCTATAACCGTACATACTTTGAGAGTTCCATTAACACTCTTAATATACTCTGCTGCCTGCTTAACATAGCTTGGCGGAATGCATACGGATGCAGTGCTGTACTTCATACCGTCATCACACAGATTCTTTATGTCCTCCCATGTTGCAGTCTGGGATAACACTGTATGGTCTACCTTTGAAAGAATTTCCTTAATATCCATGCTTTACTTTTTACCTTCCCTTTCCTTGATTTTTTTCATGTAACAGGAATAACACATTGCTTCGTAACTGTCATTGCCTCCGATTAAGACCTGCTCGCCGTCGGTTATGACGTTGCCGTCAGCGTCAATACGGGCATTCACCGTGGCCTTGGAGCCGCAACGGCATATCGTCTTGATTTCGCTGATGGAATCAGCAATTTCAAGAAGCCTTAGGCTGCCGGGAAAAACGTGAGTAAGAAAATCCGTTCTTAATCCAAAGCATAATACAGGGATTCCCTCATCATCCACCAGACTTCGAAGCTCGTCCACCTGAATTGGTGTAAGGAACTGCGCCTCATCAACTATGATGACATCCGTTCCTGGAAGCTTTTTGTACTCTTTAACAATATCTGTATCCGGCATAACGATAAAACATCTGCACGCCAGTCCGATGCGGCTCTTAATGATATCCCTGCCGTCCCGGTCATCCGTCGCAGGCTTAAGAAGCCACACTCTCATTCCTCTTTCTTCGTAGTTGAACTTGGTAATCAGCGCATTGGCAGTCTTGGAGCTGCCCATGGCGCCGTATTTAAAATAAAGCTTTGCCATGTCGTATTAATACTCCATAATCTTATTTGTATATTCTCTTATAACCTTAGTGGAATCCTTGAATCTTGCAAGCTCGCTTGGGGACATATGGATTTCCAGCACATCATATGCCCCGGCTCTGTTGAGAACCGTCGGAACACCTGCAAATACATCATTCTCTCCATACTCGCCCTCAAGATATGTGGAAACCGGAATAATCCTATTTTCATCATTCATAATTGCCTTGATTATAGCTACAGCCGCTGTGGCAATACCATAGTAGGTTGTACCCTTGCGCTCCAGGATTTCCCAGCCCTCTCTCGTTGTCTTATGCACCAGCTCATCCAAATCCACGTCACCAACAAGACTCTTGTTGTCTGCAATTACATCATAAAAAGGCTTTCCTGCAACGGTAACCACCGACCACGGAACCATCTGTGAATCGCCATGCTCACCCATGGAATATGCATGTACACTTCTCGGGTCAACATTTACCAGCTCCCCGATAAATGTCTTAAGGCGGGCGGAGTCAATGGCTGTGCCCGTTCCGATAACCTGATTCTTCGGGAGCCCTGACAGCTTCATTACATAGTGGGCAATAATATCCACCGGATTGGATACGATAAGGAAAATTCCGTCAAATCCGCTGTCCATAATAGGCCCTACGATTGACTTACATATCTTTGCTGTCATTTCCAGCGTATCGAGACGGCTCTGCCCTGCCTTCGGAGGTGCACCTGCCGTAATCACCACAATGTCCGCATCCGTACAGTCACTGTAATCTCCGTTGGTAACCTTAACATTTCGATTTAAGTATTCTATACTATCATGCAGGTCAAGCTTCTCTCCATACGCCCTCTCCTTATTGATATCAATCATAAGCACTTCATCAACAACACCCTGGGTTACAAGGCTGAAGGCTGTCGTGGAACCCACAAGGCCACATCCGACGATAGCTACCTTTGTTTTATTGATTTTCATAATACTGTCCTCCCTTAATTATAATGATTAATCCGTACAGTTATAATGCCCTTAAAAAGCTCGATAATGCACCTATGGCATCATCTCCCCCTGATAATTACGCTTATATATTTTATCATATTGTAACCACATTGAAAAGTAACATTTATTCCTTACGCCTATAAATGAAAAAAAGTGCATGCAGTGCATACACTTTCAAAATGTTTGTATAAATTATCGTTTAGTGCAGTTCGGACGCTGTCAGCAGACATAGAAAAAAGCTTATTATGTTACAGCCTGCTATACACAGCCATTTTGCTGGCAAGCTTGTAATAGCACAGCCGGGGCGCAGATATAGTTTGCAAGCCGTGACTCCAAACGTTGCAAAGCAACGTATGCTGCCGCCGGCACTTAGATGGCGTATTTTGCCATCTTATGTGCCGCTGTGTGCAGCAACGAAGCGAGAGCGTGTCCGGCGGTAAACTATATCTGCGCTCCGGCGTCCGGTATAATAACCTGCCAGCAAAATGGCGTCCGGGTAGGACGTTAAACGATAATTTTTATCTTCTGAAGCGCTCCACAATTCTTAGTACAAGCAGCTTCAGCCTGTGAAGCGGGTGGAATCGTATAATACATACCACCACAATAATAATCACCGGAACAATGAATATAATGCGGAACAGAGTGAATGCATCACATATATTTTCAACCGCAATTGCGCTGTTCTCCCAGTACGGATAGCTGACATTCTTAAATGACATACCTCGCTCAGTCCATTTAAGAAGTCTCTTTACGGAAGAAACGAATTTGTAGCGTTCACTGTTATTTATAACAACTATATCCTCCTCAGAATATCCGCATGATGTAAATGCCTTTGTGATCTGTTTGACCGCAAAGCCGCTTACAGGATTTGGAAATATAATCTCATAGCAGTCGGCATCCTTAGAGATTGCACTTATCGGAAAAAACACCGTGCCTCCCTTTGCTCCCCCTGCCTCTGCCTTGTAACCGTCCTCCGGTTTAACTATGCCTGCGACAATGTATTGCTTGCCATTGTAGTTAAGAGACATCCCGTCCACCTCAATGGCTCCGAACAGTTTCCATGCTGCTTCCTCGTCGAGGACAACATAATCCTGCATGATATTGTCCTCTGACAAATAATTACCACTTATAAGTTCATAAGGATGAAAACGGAAGAAGTCTCCTCCAACAGCGTATGCCGTACATGTCTGGTATCCTGTACGGTCAGCAGACAGAGAAACCTCCGTCCTGGTGCTGTAGGCTGACACATACAGCCGTGCATTATCCGCAGGTGCTTCCATAGCCTCACTTACAAGCGCCTGGTCAAGTGTATATTCAAGCCTCGCAATAGTCTCCTCGCTAAGTTCACTCCCTTTTGGAAGAAAAACACTCACCATGGAATAACGTCCGTCCTCATCCCACTCTTTCGCAGACATCTGAGTTGTCTGTGTCCTGCAAAAAGCATCAGATACGGCAGTCAGTATTCCGAAAATTACCAGACCGGCTGCAATGATGACCGCAAGCACAAACTGTTTTTTTGTCAATTTTACATTAGGCCTTGTCATCAAATCCCCCCATTACTTCGGCAGACGAACCAAGTCTCCTGCTGATACCGGCTTTGTTGCAGTTGTAATTACGCTCTCATAGCCCTGCAGTGCACAGGAAATAGCTGTATTGGTACTGTCCGACGCAAGCTTGGTTACATCCACGCGTTCTGCCGTATAACGGTTACCCAAAGGTGTACTCTTTGACCTGATAATCAATATATATGTGCCGTTTTTATCCTCACGGATTGCCGTGTTAGGTACAATCATGTCATAATTGGCTGATTTGTCTCCGACTGTCACCGATACCGACTGGCCTACATTGATGTCAGAACCTGTAACTGTAAATACAATAATTCTGTTACCCGATGATGGATTACTGGTATCGTTCTTAATTGCAGATACGGTAAGTGCCATATCACTGTAATACCATGAATTGGATGCCTGACCGACATCACCTACCTTAATGCGTGCAGCCTGCTCCTTGGTCACTGTCATCTCAAGAGTGTACTCCTTGCCTATAAGCTGGATAACAGCCATTGTCTCCTGAGCTGCCACTGTCTCTCCTGCAACAACATTGACAGATGTGATTGTACCGCTGACCGGAGCAAGAACCTCCGTTCCCACAGACTTAGACTCTAACTTCTCATAAGCAGCCTTGGCTTCGTCAATCTCATCAAGCATATCCTGAAGCTGTCTCTGATACTTAATCTCATTGTAAAGTTCATCATAACTGCTCTGTGCCTGGCTGTATTCATTGTTGGCTACAGCCCTCTTATAGGCAAGCTGTGCTGCTTCCTCAGACGGAGCTGCCTTCTTATCGGCAATAGTCTTATTCAGCGTCTCGACCTGCTTTCCGTATGCAGCAACCTGCGATTCTAAATTCTCCTTTGTTCCCAGCTTATCTCTCTCTGCCGCTGCTGCAACCGCCTGATTAATCAGTGTTGTTACCTCATTATCATCAGTTGTGCTCTGAGCCTGGGCAAGTAAGTTCTCCACCTTGGTCTGAAGCTCATTATACTTAGAAAGATTTTCATTAGCCGTATTGAGGCTGTTCTGAGCGGCCTCAAGCTGTGCTTCCTCAGCTGTAGTGTCAACCACCTCAACATTTAATATACTGAGCTGTGAATCAATATCGTCCAGCACGTCCTTCTTCTGCTGGAGAACTGTCGCTTTCTGCTCCAACTGTGTAATCTTCTGAGATAAACTTTCCGTGTCGCGATTCTCGGCTGCTCTTACTACCTCAGCGCTGATTTTGTTATCAATTATGGCAGTCTGGTAGTTATCTAACAGTGTCTGATATGCCTTCTTGGCATTGGTCACCTCAGTGCTGTCGCCCTCCTCAAGAATAAAGAGCACGTCGCCCTTGGTTACATTGTCTCCTCTTCTGACATTAACGCTTTCAACCTTGCGTCCCTCTGTGATTGTCACATTATACGGGTCTACAGACTGAATAACACCGCTGCCTCTGATTGCCGTGGATATACTTCCGCTTGTAATGTATGTACTCGACACCTCTGCCAACGAATAATTCATAATCGTATTTGAAAAGAATGTCAGTATAAGCAGTACCACAAGAAAAATAATCAGGATATTTTTTATCCACTCTTTTCTGTTTCCTTCCCTCTTCTTCATAGCCTTTCCCTTTCTTATTTGTATGCTAGCCCTTAATTCCGCCCTGGTAAGTTATTCCCTCTACCAGATATTCCTCACTGTACAGGAAAATGAGGAGTCCCGGAACCATGTATATGGTTGCTACCGCAAAAGCCAGACCAATCTCACCTTCATTAATCTTTGACAGGAATACCGATAACGGGTACTTCTCCGTATCCGAAAATAATATGAGCGGCTGCTCAACCATGTTCCAGTAATCTATAAATACCAATATTGCACAGGAATAAATAGCACCCTTGCATATCGGCATTGCCACCTTACGGAATATCTGCCATTCACCTGCACCGTCAATCTGTGCCGCTTCAAACAATGCTCTCGGTATACGCTTCATATATTTTGTAAGCAGATATACAGAAAACGGAGAGAATATTCCCGGAAGCCAGATAGACCAGTTGGTATCCAGAATGTGAAACCATTCGGCAACCAGATAGTTCGGCACCAGTGTAACCTGATACGGCATCAGCATCAAAATAATATATCCAAAAAATACAATCCCCTTCAATTTACCCTCTGTCCTGGCAAATCCATAGGAAGCCAGACAGGCTATCAAAATCTGAAATACCGTGATAGGCACAACCAGAATAACCGAATTCCAGAACTTAAGCAGGTATGACGGACTTTTGAACAATACCGTAAAGTACTGGCTGAAGCTGACCAAATCGGGAATCAGCTTAATATTGACCTTCTCTGATATATATGCCTTTGCACCGGAATCGGTAGTTGAAAAAACCATTCCGTAATTTGAACTGATTTCCGACTGTGACATAAAGGAATTAGCGATTGTCACCACCGTCGGAAACAGGAAAATTACTGCAAAGCTCGCTGCAAATATAAAACAGATTATGCGAAACAAAAGCCCTTTCTTGTGTTTTATATGTTGTTTTTCCATTATTCCTCCACATCCTTTCCGAAATGATTCTCAATAAGGAATAATGCTCCTATCAGCACAATCATGACAAGTGACATAAGTATGGCTGCAGCGGACAGCTTCTGATAGTCAAGTGACTTGAACATATTGTTCATATAATGCTGCAGCATATACAGGCTCGTTACCGGATGGTCACCGGTCAGCAGGTACACCTCGCGGAATACCTTGAATGAGCTTATGATTGACATAATCGTTACAAACAAAATAGTCGGTGACAGATAACGTATCTTGATATGCCAGAATATCTGCCATGAATTAGCACTCTCAAGCTGCGCCACCTCAATAATATCCCTGGGGATATTTCCCAGCGCCGCCATAAAAAGTATCATGTTGTAGCCAAGATTTTTCCATAGGTATAACGGAACAATAGCTACCATGGCATAGTCCGACTTGAGCCAGTCAACCGGCGAAACACCAAAAGTTGAGAGGAAGTCATTAACTGCTCCATTGTAGTGAAAAAGCACCTGCCATATAAGCACAACCGAAGCAATCGGCACCATCATAGGGCTTAAGAAGAAGGTTCGAAACTGGCTCTTGCCCGGAATCTTCTGGTCAAGCACAATAGCCAGAAGCAGTGACAATATCACTGCCAACGGTACCGCTATTGCGGTAAAAACTGCCGTATTCTTAACGGCTCTCTTAAATGAGTTGTTCTTAACAAGTCTGACAAAATTGTCAAACCATACCCATTCTTTCGTTACAGGATTATCCACAAAGGAATAGAAAATTACAACCATAAAAGGAAGCAGGAAAAATATAGCCACACCTATGATACTTGGCGCCAGAAACGGCGCCATAGTATGTTTTTTTGATTTTTTTAACTTCTTCATATATCTCCCATTACAGGTTATCTGTTCTCATCGATATAAATCTGTACTCTTGACTGTATAATGCCTGCAATCTCACTTGCACTCTTCTCGCCGCCGAAGTAGTAGGCAGCCTCTTCCGAAATAATATTGTAAAGGGACTCATCATATACGGACTCTGTATTTATGCCGTATACAATATCACGTATTGTCTGCACCATAGCCTCATCGAGAGGTCCCATCTCTATCTCCACATCATCATACATCCATGAACTGCCCACATTATCTTCATCAACCTTCATGGCATCCGCAAGCCTCTGTTCAAAGGCTGCCTTATTAATCGGCATACGCCATTCCAAGTTATTCTGGTAATCCGGTAAAAGGAACTGACGGATGAACGCCCATGCGCCCTCCTTGTTCTTTGACTTGGCATTGATGCAGAAACGGTTGTCGAAACCTGCCACGGAGCCTGATGTACCATTAGTAGGATATCCGATAAAATTAACCGGTTCCCCATAGAGCTTCGAATACAGCTGCACCTCATCAAAATCGGACAAATACAACTGTGTCAGCAGTACCTTGCCGCTTCGAAGCTGCGTAGGAAGGCTCACATATTCCTCGTCATCATAGTTATACTCCGTCGGGAAGGTATTGCAAATCTCAAGAAGCTGCACAAAATCCTCCGAATCAAAGGAGCACTCACCGGTCTCTGAATTATAGAAACAGTCCATGCTGTACACAAGCATCGTCGAGAGTACACTATCCTTGGTGCTGTAGCTTAAAAGCTGTGAATCCGGTCTTGACTTAACTAACTCCATTACATCCTTAAATGTCCATGTCCTGCCTTCACCTACATCGGCAACCTTGCCCACAAGGGTCTGCACATTGAAAGAATCCGATATGCTGTACAGCTTGCCGTCAACTGACAAAACATCAATAATATTAGGGATGAAATCATCCATTTTAATCTGCTCATCTGTCTCAATGAGCTTTGTAAGGTCAGCAAGTGCACCCTTGGCAATAAGATTATCCACATTAATATCCCCATTTCCTGCAAGGAAGAAATCCCCCGCATTGCCTGAAGCAATATCGGACTGGAACAGAGTATAGGCATCCTCATAATTGGAATAATCGTCATTAACGTATGTCTTTACCTGAATTCTGTAATCTTCATTGGTTCTGTTAAACTTGATAACCTGCTCCTGCATATCGTAATTCAGATACATCATAGCAAGTGTTACAATCTTCTTCTGCTTAACGGAGCTTGCCGGAACTTCCTTTATATT
Source organism: uncultured Clostridia bacterium (assembly GCA_945836135.1). Classification (GTDB taxonomy): domain Bacteria; phylum Bacillota; class Clostridia; order Lachnospirales; family Lachnospiraceae; genus CAG-882. The sequence goes on from CAMAKT010000023.1 coordinate 18,058, forward strand.
AGCCAGCTCTATTGTCGTCTTGGCATCATCGCCTGAATGATCATAGTTCACCGATACGGCAACGAAAGAGCCATCCTCTAAGGCTGCAAATCCGCTAAGATTGTAAGTATTGATATCACAGTTAACCCAGTCAAGAATCACTTCCGATGTCTGGGTATTTAAGTCATACAGATACAGCTTGGTAGATGAATTCATGTATATCTTACCGTTACCCGCAGGGAAGAAACCGGTATTGCCGTTACCCACAGGGACATTCTCCAATGCCTCGCCCATAGCCCTTGCGTTCTTGTCAATCGGTGCAAGTGCCATATTACTCTGTTCGTCATAATACATTACCAGAATCTGTCCATCGTCAGTAGCTACCATGCCGTTAATCCAGTTTGTAAACTTAATCTCATAAAGCTGCTTTCCCTCACTGTTTAACACATATACAGCATTATCTCCGCCAATATAAATATTGCCATCCTGATCACCTGCAATATATTGGGCATAGAACCATCCTGTCTCCTCCTCGACCTTCTTGCTCAGCTCATCAAGGGCTACTGTGGACAATTCATTAAAGTCTGCGTCAAGTATAACAATGTCATAGGAAGTCTGTTCCTCATAGTAGCCGCTGTCCATCTCCTCCTGCGTCGGCATGGTATAGTGATACAGTACCGCCATATAGCCGTCCTTGTACCGAACAATAGTCTGAAGGCTTGTGGACACCTTATCGTCATCCCCTCCAAAAGACAAGTCACGGCTGCTCTGCTCCCCGGTCACTACATCCAGCGTAATAAGCTTCTCCGAATACTCGTAAGTCTCCCTGTCATATACCTCACCAAGAAGAGATATCTTATTGCCACTTGACATTATGTTGTTAATCCAGTCAATATCTCCCTGAACCTCCGAAAAAGTCGGCACATACACATTACCGGTAGGCACCTCCTCACCGGTCTCCTTCTTGCAGCCTGCCATAATAAAACACATCATCAGTGCCATTAGCAGGACCATCGTTTTCTTCATTTTCTTCATCATCATCCTCATTTCTGCGCTGCATGTTACATATAGCCGGTCAGTGCGCAGCGCAGGCACAAACCTCATATAGTAAATACTTCCCTCGCGTATTATCTGTCATAGTACGCTGTCATTGTCATGATAACATACGCCCATCCTTTCGTCAATAGGCGTAAATATTACATTTTTGTAACAAAATCAAGTATCAGGACACTTCCGGCTATTCCGGCAAGCATGCTGAACAGCGCTCCCGGTATGGTCCATCTTGTCTTCGTCACCTTAACCGCCATATAATATATGCTAACCGTGTACATAATCGTCTCCGTACTGGAAAGAATAAGGGACGCAAGCTGGGCAGGATATGAATCCACGCCCTTTGTTCTGAATATATCAAGCATAAGTCCCGTAGCTGCGGAGGACGAGAATATCTTAATGAGCGCCACCGGTACAACCTCCGCCGGAAATCCTATGGCAGACGTGTATTTTTCTATCCAGCCGCACATAAGCTCAAGTATTCCCGATGCCCTGAAAGCCCCCACACCCACAAGGAGTCCCACAAGCGTCGGAACAAGCTCCGCGGTAATCTTAAGCCCTTTCTTAGCTCCTATTGTAAAATTTTCATAGGCTTTCTTACCTGATACAACCGAAGTAAGTATAACCACAAAAATAATCAAAGGAACAATTCCCTGCGCAATCAGTTCAACCATACATATCCTCCCCACAAAATACACTAAAATCTCTAAAACGTCACGCAATTATACCGATGCCAATGCGTCCCTAATACTATATTCAGCAGGACATGGTAACTAATCCACATTTAGTAAATAAAGTTTTAAATTATAAAAAATATATAAACAAACGTTAAAAAACTGTAAACCAGCTCTTGCATATTAAACATATAAGGTGTATAATTTTACTATTGAAGTGTATATTTATCAATTCAAAAGAAAAGGAGTTAAGACTTATGAAGAAAAGAACATCAAAATTTGTAGCACTTATCTGTACACTTGCCATATTTGCAATGTGCCTCGGCGGATGTAAGAAGGTTGAATGCGATATCTGCGGAGAGACAAAGAAGTGCCAGACCATGGAAGTATTGGGTGAAAAGGTTAATGTATGCAAGGACTGCAAGGAAGGACTTGACGCTATAGGTTC